>JAWSUV010000046.1:0-18562 GCA_033549305.1 Bacillota bacterium
GTATGATGTTGCTTTCGACGCAGTCAGTGGTGATTCCTGCCGGCGCATTGATTTATTTGGTTTTCATTCCTGTTCAATGCGGCGAATGGCCTGCAGAAGCCTGTCAATCTCCTGCGGCACCCGCAGGCGCACGTGACGGGGAGCCAGGTTATCGAAACACTCGCCAGAGACGGTAAGGACGCCCTGATTCAGGAAAGCTTCCTGAAGCCGGAAGCGACTGTCAGGATGCGCCAGCACCAGGATGGGCACCCGGTCGTCGGTTTCCAGCATCTGAAGGCGGCTGCAGGCATGGCGGATGGCTTCTTTTCGCTTTCGGATTTTTGCTTTCGATTCCTGGATAAAGCGAAGATCCTGCAGCGCTGCCTGAGCGGCCTGATACGCCACCACATTAATGGCGAAGGGGAAACTGATTTTCCCCAGATAACGACAGACAGGCGCGGATGCCAGAACGTACCCCACCCGCAGGCCGGCCAGTCCCATGCCCTTTGAGAAGCTGCGCAGGATGATGAGGTTTTCAAACTCCTTCAGCAGCGATACGGCTGATTCCACCGGATCCATAAAATCCCCGTAGGCTTCATCCACCACCAGGCAGCTGTCCTGGGACTGGGCTGCAGCGGCAATGTCGCGGATGGCGTCCAGGGGGATCACCTGTCCTGTGGGGTTGTTGGGATGGTCAAGGTGAACAAGGGTGTAACGCCGGTCCATCTGCCGCAGCAGGTTTTCAGGACTGAACCGGAGGCTTTCTCCTTCACCCAGGGATACCGCGGTGTAGCTGCCGTCGTGCCGTCGCACGTCAGTGGCGTACTCGGGGAACTGGGGGCCGCAGCCCAGCACCCGGGAGCCGTCTTCGATAAAGACCTGGTTAATGAGGGAGAGGCCGTTGATGGCACCGGCAGTCAGGACCAGGTTGTCCATGTCCAGGGAGACGGTGTCCTGCCAGTGGGCCAGGATCATGCGTTTCAGATCGTCATAGGATTCCGGATAATCGCTGAACCGGACGGACTGCCACGAGTCCTCATTGGCTTGAATCAGCGGCGAGTGGCCGAAGGGATTGGTGCCCAGGGAACAGTCGATAAAGTGGCCGGAGTGCCCTTTTTTGTCTTCCTGGATCTCCTGCCCGTAGCTGACCGGATCGAAATCCTGCAAGGCTTTCCTGATTCGGTACTTCATGCAGCGCCCTCCTTTGTTCTGTGCTGGTGCCGGTGAGTCTGATTTGTTCCATCATACCCGCTTTTCCGGCCGGGCGCAACCGGAGCCAGTGTGCTCAAAAATATCCGCCGGAGGGATGTTTGTCTTGTAATGGCAGTGGGTAATGGGACAATGAACAATACGTTCTGGATGCGATGATTTCCGGACAAATGTGGACGCCTTATGCCGGAAGGAGCGAATAGCGTAACCGACCATGTGTTAAGGTCGGTTTTTTTTAGGGAAGGACGTGGTTGCATGGGCTGGTAGTAATCTTCGCATGGCCGTATTCCATCGACTCAGAAAAGGGAGGGATTTATTCATGCGTTCCATGAAAAACCGTTTGTTGTCATCGCTGCTCTTGATGCTGCTCCTGGCGGCTGTCCTTGCCCCTGCTCAGGTATTCATTCCAGAATCCCAAGGAGCATCATGCTGTGACCGCCATTGGTTATGATGACATTACCCAAACCATTAAATGCCTCAACAGCTGGGGAGATACCTGGGGCGATACGGGGGACGGGTTCTTCACGGTGTCCTACGATAAATTTCAGGAGAATTTCAACTGGGCAAAGGCCATTACCAACATTTCTTCCGACCGAACGGGGACCGACCATGCCTACTCTGCCCGGATCCACATTGAGACCAGCGGCAGATCCCGCAACAAGCTGACAGTGCGTGTGGGAAAAGAAGGCCTCACGCCGCTGACTGTCTGGGATTCACCCAACGAAACCATGTTTGTGGACAGGAGCAAAACCCTGCTGATTGATGTGCCTCTCCCCTCCTATGCCAAAAATGTGTGGCCGCCCAACAATGAAAACCGGTGGTTTGTTCAGGTCACCAACGGCTCCGCTTCTGACACAGCGGAGATCAAAGAAATCACCTTTGCGTACCTCTATAAAAAGTCAGACGGCTCCTTTGCCACCGACACCTACCGCCTGGAAGAAACCGGTGTGGTCATCAAGGCCGGCGAAACGAAGAAAATTTATGTGCCGGAATATGATCTGTACATTCCGCCCTTTGTTGACCCAACCATTATTGATCCGTCTATCATTGATCAGCCAATTTTCAAACCGCCCAGCATCATTCCAAACATAATCAGCCGGTAGAGGGAAGGTGTTTAAACCATGAAGAAAGCATTGGTATACCTGTTGCTGCCTGCGCTTCTGTTACTTCTTACCGCCTGCAACCAGCCCGAAAGCACTCCAGTCGCTGAAAGCGAACCGGAACAGACGGCCGAGGCCGCAGACGCCCAGCCGGAACCGACGGAAGTCGCAGCAGATTCCCGCTTATTCTCACTGGATCATTACCTGCAGATTGTTCCGGGTCAGTCCTACCAGGAAGTGGAAGCCATCCTGGGCAGTCCGGGGGAGAACCTGGTGGACAACGAACGGCTGAAATCCTTCCAATGGACCAACGGGGATGGCAGCATGATCAGCGTTACCTTTTATGACAGTGAGATGGTGAGTAAAGCCCAGGCTCATCTGGGTCCCTTGCTGGAAGGCGGCCGGCGTGTCACCCGGAGCCAGTTCGACCAACTGAAAGAAGGGATGACCCTGGAAGAAGTGACCGCCGTCCTGGGACCGGGTACGGAACGGGTCTTTACCTTAAGTGACGGGGTTGAAGAACGGATCATGGGCTGGGAAAACAGCGACGGCAGTGAAATCAGTGTGACGCTTACGGACAATCAAGTGACACGCCTCTCGGATCTGATGCTGAAATAACAGCAGGCAGATCCACTATTAAAACACCGGAACGACTGCCTTTCGGGCAGCTGCTCCGGTGTTTCGTTATTACTTCCGTTTCATGATTTTTTATTTCTTATTTTACCACCAGCACACTGACATTGGCGGTTTGGATCACAGCGTTGCTGACGCTGCCCAGGGTGGAGGTTTTCTCGCCGCTCCGGCCACGGCCGCCGATGATGATCATGTCATACTTTTCTTTTTCCGCGACCTGCGAAATGGTTGGCGCAGGACGTCCTTCCTTCATCAGCAGTTCCGGCTCAATGCCTTTTTTCCGCAGCTTCTCTGCGGATTCCTCCAGAATTTTTTCATGCTGTCTCATAAGCTCCTCGTTCATGAGGTTGAAGCTTTCCATGATTTCAGGGTCACTGGTTTCCACACTTTCAACATACGGGAAAGTGACTTTTTTGAAGACCATCATCAGGGTCACTTTGTCCACCCGGCATCCGGCAGTGAATTCCACTGTTTTATCCAGGGCTTTGTCACTTTCTTTTGATCCGTCCACACATACCAGCAGTTTCATCCTGATCACCCCTTTCAGTGATCCTTTCTAATGACGGCAGTTGACATTGTTCCCGGCTGACTGCTTTCTATTACATAGATACCCCCGCTGTGCAGTGTAAACAGCTGGAAGGAACTGTCCATGAAAAGCGGCTCCGCCGTGCAGGTGTTGACTCCATGAATCAGGATAAACTGCTTGTATTCATCACCCGGGTGGCGTTGAGGATGGCGATAACGGCCACGCCCACGTCGGCGAAGACGGCTTCCCACATGGTGGCGACGCCGAAGGCGCCCAGCACCAGAAAGATCCCCTTGACTCCCAGAGCGAAGACGATGTTCTGGTAGACGATTTGCCGGGTGCGCCGGGCCACCTTGATGGCGGTGGCGATCTTGGCAGGCTCGTCGGTCATGATGACAATGTCGGCAGCTTCGATGGCGGCGTCGGATCCCAGGCCGCCCATGGCGATGCCGATGTCCGCCCGTGCCAGGACAGGCGCGTCGTTGATGCCGTCCCCCACCACGGCCACTTTCTTCCGGGGGCTTTTTTGGGCGTCGATTCGTTCCAGGATTTCTACTTTGTCTGCAGGAAGCAGCTCGGTGTAGATTTCATCCAAGCCAAGCTGGTATCCGATGGCTTCCCCCACCTCTTTTGTGTCCCCGGTGAGCATAATCGTGTTTCGAATCCCCAGTGATTTCAGGGATCGAATGGCCTCCGCTGCGTCTTCCTTCACCTGGTCTGCAATGAGCAGGCAGCCGCCATACCGGCCGTCCACCGCCACATGCACGCAGGTGTCGGGAGTATTGCCGCTCACGACAGCAATCTTTTCCTGTTCCATGAGCCGGGTATTTCCGGCCAGTACTTCCCGCCCGTCCACGGTGACCCGGGTGCCATGTCCGGCTACTTCTTCATAGGAAGTTATCCGGTTGCGGTCGATCTCCTGTCCGTAGGCTTTCAGGACAGAAACGGCAATGGGATGGCTGGAGTAGCTTTCGGCGTAAGCGGTATTTTCCAGGAGACTTTCCCTGGAAAACCCTGGCTGGGGATTGATGGCGGTGACTTCGAAAATACCCCTGGTCAGGGTGCCGGTTTTGTCAAAGACCACGGTTTCCACGCTGTTCAGGGCTTCCAGGTAGTTGCTGCCCTTTACGAGGATGCCCCGCTTGGAAGCGCCGCCGATGCCGCCGAAAAAACCCAGGGGAATGGAAATGACCAGGGCGCAGGGGCAGGAAATGACCAGGAAGATCAGCGCCCGGTAGATCCACTGGGAGAAATCGGCGCCCGGGAGGGCCATCGGCGGGATAACAGCGATGGCCAGAGCGGAAAAGACTACCGCCGGGGTGTAGATCCGGGCGAATTTGGTGATAAACTGCTCCGTGGGAGCCTTGCGGCTGGCGGCGTGCTGCACCAGCTCCAGAATTTTGGAGACGGTGGAATCGCCAAAGTTTTTGGTGACTTCGATGGTCAGCAGTCCCTGCCGGTTAATGAAACCGCTGAGGGCAGCGCTGCCGGGTGCCAGCTCCCGGGGCATCGATTCACCGGTGAGGGCGGCGGTGTCCACCAAAGAAGTGCCTTCCCGCACCATTCCGTCCAGGGGAACCTTTTCACCGGGTTTGACCACGATCAGGTCACCGATGCTGACATCTTCCGGCGACACTTTTTTCAGGTCGCCGTTCAGGCTGTCGGCGATCTTCAGGTTGGCATAGTCCGGCCGGATATCCATCAGGGCGCTGATGGATCGCCGGGAGTGGTCCACGGCCCGGTCCTGGAACATTTCTCCCACCAGATAGAAAAGCATGACGGCGACGCCTTCCGGGTACTCGCCGATGAGAAAGGCACCCAGCGTAGCCACGGTCATGAGAAAGTTTTCGTCAAAGAGCTGTCCCCTGACCAGGTTTTGGAAAGCACGGATCACCACAGGGCCGCCAACAATGACATAGGCGGTGAGGAAAACGGCCAGTTCCAAAGGGGGAGCGGTGTTCAGGAACAAGCCCAGCGCGAAGACAGCGCCGCCTGCGATAAGCCTCACCATTTCCCGGGTAAGCCAGTGCGAAATGTTCCTCCCGCGGGGATTGGAAGGATTTTGAGTGTGGGTGCGGGATTCGTCATGCGGATGTTCACGGGAATGAGCATCGCTGACGCCGGCAGGGTGGCCGTCAATCAGTACCTCCACGTCCGGCTCAATACGCCGCACTATACCTTCGATTTGACGGTACAATAAGGTCAGATCGGCTGTTTCCTCCGCTTCCAGCTGGAGTTTTTGGGCGATGAAATTCACGGAGGCGCCGTTGACGCCCGCCAGGGACTGTATTTCCGTTTCCATCTTGGCCGCGCAGCTGGCGCAGCCAAGGCCCTGCAAGGTCATTTCAGTTTTCATCATGTTGGTGGCTCCTTTGTCAATCATCAGCGGTCTTCGAAGATGTGCAGCAGTCCCTGGTCGAAAATCTGCTTAATGTGCTCATCCTCCAGGGAATAATAGACATTCTTTCCTTCTTTCCGGTTTTTCACCAACTTTGTCTGCTTCAGCACCCGCAACTGGTGTGAAATGGCGGACTGGGTCATGTTCAGCAGGTAGGCAATGTCGCAGACGCACATTTCCGATTCAAAGAGTGCCCAGAGAATCTTGATCCGGGTGGAGTCGCCGAACACTTTAAACAGCTCCGCCAGATCGTAGAGGGTTTCTTCCTCTGGCATACGGCCCTGCACCTGGTTCACGATATCCTCATGAATCACCACACAGTCGCAGCGTTCCGCAGGTTTTAATTTTTCCGTCATGGGCTCACCCCTTTGTACAGTGGTCATCGTTTGCACATATGAGCAATTGTTCATATATAGGTTTATTATACTCCCTTTCCTGGTGGTTTTCAAGAGAAAAATCCCCTTCGCGCAGATTCGAAGGGGATGAATGATGGTGAGGTGATCATTTCATTGTGAGGTCAGCTATCTCCGAGAAACACTATCGTCATACAGACCGTCAATAATCTGCCGGATCTCGTACAGGTGCTGATCTGCCGCCTGCGTGTGTCCCTTTTCCAGCAGCGCTTCTGCCCGGGAAGCCAGGTACGCTGTCTGTTTCAGGCTCAGGCTGCCTGTGACGCCTTTCACCTGGTGAAGGAGGCTGTGAACCTGCTGGCTGTCCTTCTTCTGCCAGGCTTCCAGCATGCGCTCAACGGAATCCTTCAGCCTGGACAGGCCTTCTGCCAGCAACTGCCGGGCTTCTTCCGGTTCAAAGCCGGCGCCCTGTACCAGGGAGTTCAGAGCGGAAGCGATGCTGTCCGGGGCCAGATCCTTGTGATCGACACCTGACTCCTGTAGGGTGCCCGCATCAAGCAGGTCTCCAGCGGGATCTGTCGACGGGGTCAGAATTTCACGCAGCATCAGATCGATTTGATGCTGGTGAATGGGTTTGCTGAAATACGAGTCCATGCCTGTGGCTAAACACTGGTCCCGGTCCTCTTCCATGGCGTGGGCGGTCATGGCCACAATAACAGGCTGGCGGATATCTTTCAGTGCACGAATCTGCCTGGTGGCTTCGTATCCGTCCATCACCGGCATCTGGACATCCATGAGCACCAGGTGGTAGTCCTGGCGCCGGCAGGCTTCCACGGCTTCCCGGCCGTTGAAAACCACATCGCAGAGTACTCCCTGGTTTCGCAGCATCTGAACGGTGAGGGCCTGATTGATTTCCTGGTCTTCCGCCACCAGTACCCTTATTTTTTCCCGGTCCTGGGCTTCCCGGAGGCTGTGGCGGGTGATGAGGACCGGTTTTTTCTCACTGGTTTCTTCGCCGGGTGACAGCAGGCTGGCTACCATCTCCAGCAGTTCCTGGCGGCGAATGGGCTTTGTCAGGTAAGCGCCAAAACCGGCGTCGCTGGCCTCCTGGGCACTTCGGGAGGTGACGACGGAGGTGATGAGGCACAGGGGCAGCTCTTTGGTGGCAGGAATGGCTTTCATGGCCGCTGCCAGGTCGCTTCCGGACATGCCGGGCATCTGCTGGTCCACGATCACGCCATGGAAAGCGGCTTCTCCCGGCTGAACGGTGAGCAGGCGGTTCAATGCTTCGGAGGCTTTAGCGGCTTCGGACACCAGGCATCCGGCCTCTTCCAGGTATGTCCGGACAATTTCCCGGTTATGGAAATTATCGTCCACCACCAGCAGGTGTTTGCCTTTCAGAATGTTGGGATCGGTCCAGTGAAACCGGGTGTCAGTCCCCTTTTCCAGGGGCAGGGTGACGGTAAACCGGCTGCCGTCACCGGGCAGGCTTTCGGCCTGAATGTCGCCGCCCATGAGGGTGACCAGATCCCGGGTGATGGACAGTCCCAGACCGCTGCCGCCGTATTTACGGGTATTTGAGCTGTCGGCCTGCATAAAGGGCTCAAAAAGGAACTGCATGGTTTCCGGTGTCATGCCGATGCCGGTGTCTTTCACTGTCAGCTGAAGGGTAGACGAAACGTCGGTTTCTGCAATTTGCTCAGCTTCCACGGTGACACTGCCGCTTTCAGTGAATTTCACGGCATTGCTCACCAGATTGGTGATGATCTGCCGCAGCCGGGTGGGGTCGCCCTTAGCCTGTCGGGGAATGCTGGGGCGCACCATGAGGCGCAGATCCAGGCCCTTGGTATGGGCCCTGTGCGCCAGGGGCACCACGGCAGCTTCGATGGAGGAACGCAGGTCAAAGGGGATGGATTCCAGCTCCATCCTCCCGGCTTCGATTTTGGACAGGTCCAGAATGTCGTTGATAAGCGTCATGAGGGTTTCACTGGAGGTTTTAATGTAGTCGATGTATTTTTTCTGCTGGGGATCCCGGGCGGTTTCTTCCAGCAGCTGCAAAAATCCCAGGATGCCGTTCATGGGTGTGCGGACTTCGTGGCTCATATTGGCCAGAAACTGGGTTTTGGCTCCGCTGGCGGCTTCTGCCTGCTGTTTGGCTTCCCGCAGCTCCATCTCCGTCTTTATCCGTTGGGTGATATCCTGCACAATGCCCACGGATTTCAGGGGAAGGTCCTCATCGTCAAAGAGAGTATCGCATTTTTCGACCACCCATTTCACCCGGCCGTCGGCCATGAGGAGCCGGTGGGTGATTTCGTAAGGGCTTTTATCTTCCAGGGACTGCCGGTAGGCTTCATCGACCCTGTCCCGGTCTTCCGGGTGAATGGTTTCCAGGAACGCCTGATAGGAAGCACCGAACTTGTCCCGGTCGATTTCAAAAATGTCAAAAATGGTATCCGTCCAGTCAATTCCGCCGGAGGCATGGTCCAGCTCCCAGCGGCCGATCCGGGCGATGCTGTGGGCTTCCTTCAGGGCGCTTTCGCTGGCCTGGAGCCTGTCCATGGCCTGTTTCTGTTCTGTTATATCCCGCAGCTGCTCGATGATCCTGACCACCTGACCATTTTCATCCAGGATGGGCGTGGAGGTGCATTCCAGGTACCGGTCCAGTTCCGGCACATATTTTTCGGTGCGTTCCATTTTTTTGCTTTGCTGGGCCAGGGAGGTCATGCAGATTTCACAGGGGATCGGGCGGCCCATCAACTCATGGCACTTTCGGCCCCTGACTTCATCCTCCTGCAGGTGCATCAGTTCATAGCCGGCCCGGTTGTAGGTTTCGATGGTGTGGTCTGGATGCTGGACGGAAAGCACATCGGGGATGGTGTTGAAGATGCCTTCCAGCAGTTTGTTCTGGTAGGTCAGTTGTTCCTGCTGGCGCATGGTTTCGGTCACGTCCCAGAAAAGGGTGACAAAACAGCCCGGCCGGTCACTGTAAGCAACGATGTCATACCATTTGTCCAGGGGTTCCGCATACTGGGTGATGCGCCGGCTCTTGCCCTCCACGGCCACCTCCCCGTAAAAGGCAATCCAGTTGAACTCGCTCTGCCCCAGATCAGGCAGCACTTCCGTGACCGTTTTACCCAGAACCAGATCCCGATTGAGACCCGTCATTTCCTCAAAGGCCGGGTTGATATCCAGAAACCGGTAGTCCACCGGCCGCCCGTCTTCATCCAGAATGATTTCATGATAGGCGTAGGCGCCTGGCAGGTGCTGCATCAGGGTGGATATATCCACCGGTTTGGTGTTTGATGGCTGATTGGGCAGGCTGTTGTGGGTCATTCCTGGTTCCTCCGTTATCTGGCGGTTTATGACGTTCACTTCATTATATCAGATAACAGAGGATTAACTAAAGAGCATTCAATCGGAAGTCGCAAGACCGAAGCGGTATCCGCTTCGGTCTCTTCCCTGTCTTGAAATGATTGTGGTTGAAATGTTCGGGCGAGGGTATTAAGATAATGACACATTATTTATGTAAACCTATTCACCCTGATGTTAACTGACCCAGATTGATCAGGGATCTCGAAAATCTGATTTAAGGAGGAAAAAGGTCAATGGATACAACAACTTTAATTATTATTGTGGTTGTTCTGGTTCTGGTTTTTGGCGGATTCGGGTATAGCCGAAGAAGAAGATAACATTTAGGATGAATCATGAGAAAGAAACAATCGATTGGGTGTGATGATTTCCGGATACAGATGGACGCTTTAATCCGGAAGGAGCCATTAGCGTAACCGACCAGGAATCCAGGTCGGCTTTTTATTTGACAGGAGGAATTTATCATGTCACAAAAAGTCAAGCAAACGAAACACACCGTTCAGGACAGCGGTCTTCAAACAGTTTCTCGCTTCATGCAGATTCTCTTTGCGCTTGTCCAGATTCTGCTGGTTTTCCGGTTTGCCTTTAAACTATTGGGTGCCAATGCATCCAATGTTTTTGTCAATCTGATCTACGCAACCACAGCCCCTCTGGTTGGCTTATTTGAAGGCATTTTTCCTGAAATGATAATGGAGGATAACGCCCTTTTTGCCGTGTTTGAGCCGGCTACGGTGATAGCAATCATCGTAACGGCTGCTGTTTCCTACATTGTCTTAAGGTTGCTGTCAGTAAAACAGGAGAAGCACATCGAACACGTCGAAGTGCAGGAACAGCCGAATGTCACTCCGCTGGCACGGGCTTCGAAAGCAGAGCTGGAGACAACAGACAAAAAACAACTTGAGAACGAATCCCGGGAGCTGGAGGAAAGAATCCGTCATCAACAGCAGATGCTGGATGACCAACGAAAAATGTATGGTACTGCACGCGAAGAAAACAAATCAGACGAGGATCCGGATCATATCAGTCATGAAGAACCGGTTTATGAGAAACGGCAACGACAAATCTAGCAGTCAAAACAACAGGAACGGATTCCAGGGGAACCCGTTCTTTTTTTGTTCTTTTCTATTACATAGAAGCTGTTTCCAGAAAGATGTTGGTCCATACCTACGGCAGCTGCCTGTATTTTTCAGGAATCAGATCCTTCACTTTGGCGGAAGCAACGCCGATCACCGTGTCGGCACCGCCGTAATACACCAGGATTTCATCCTCTTCATCCAGGATGACTTTGTCTTCCACGGAAACAGCCCCGCAAGTGAACACCACGTTGGGCACCCAGCTTTTTCCGGAGACGCCTAATTCATAGGAGGTTTCCGGTTCGAGAATCGGGTTGGGCGAACGGAAAAGAAGGCGCGAAGGATCATCCAGTGCCGTGAGGAACACCCCCAGCCGGTAGCAGAAGACATAGTCCACTCCGTGATAAATATGCAGCCAGCCGAATGCTGTTTTGATGGGCTGGGCACCTGCTCCAATTTTCACGGCGTCCCAGGTCATCCCCGAGCGGGTTCCGAGAATGATTTTATGTCCTTCCCGGGGCCAGGGAGTCTTGAAGGTGTCTGAATAGGTGATCCAGATGCTCGGGGCAATCCGGTGATACAGGACCAGCTTGCCGTCAAACCGTTCCGGGAAAAGAACCGCGTCCTTGTTGTGGAATCCCGGGAAGAGCAGCCCGTCACGGTGCCAGCCTGCCCAGTTGCGGGCGGCCACATCCTCTTCCGAGATCGAAGCCAGGGCTATTTGGGGAATGACGCCGTCATACGCAGTATACAGCATGTAGACGCGGCCTTCCATGGCAATGAGCCGGGGATCTTCGCATCCCCTGTTCTCACTGTCATTGGCCGGGCTGAACACAGGTTCCGGAAAGCGTTCGTCGACCCGGAGGCCGTCACGGCTTACCGCCAGGCCAATCCGTGAGATGCCGTCATCTCCTACGGCCCGGTAAAAGATGTGCACCGATCCCTGCAGGCGGATAGCGCCGCAGTTGAGTACGTATTTGTTTTCCCAGTTGTGCTCTGCCAGGGGCGCCAGGATCGGGTTGTGGGACGAACGGACCAGTTTGCCGGCCAGGGGCGATTCGCGGCCGTTTTTCTGGTTAATGATGATCTCTTCTTCCACAGGCTCGGCTCCCAGGTAGCGAACGGCCAGATCTTCCCGTTCTTTATTCTGACCCATCAAATCAATGATGATCGGGAGTATTTCTTCTCTTTCTCCCGCCACCTGCTCGTAAAGGCGGCCGAAAAGTTCACTGCTGAACCAACGTCTCTCCACCATCAAAGAAAGGGGGGTCGGAATCCCTTTGCCGCCCTTGAAGCTGTAGCTGGCCCAGCTCCAGATGCAGCAGGTGACAAAAACGCCATCGGGCAGGGTCAGCCCCAGATGATACGCCCTGGCGATACCGGTCATGTGTTCTTTGGCTCTTTCCACGGCGAGGCCGGATAATCCCCAGTCATGCCGTGCAATCTCCATGAGTTTATCCCGCAGGATCACCTGCTGCGTGTTTTCAAAAATAGCGTGGGCTGAGAACATTCCCATGCCCCAGTGGCCGCCGATGGAGTTGATCACGCAGTGAGCAAATTCATCCACAGCACAGTCCCGGGAAAAGGTTTCCCAGGCTTTCCCGTACTGTTCTGCTTCGATGATTCGTTTCAGCGTCGTTGTCAGGAAACGGATTTTGGAAAATTCGCCGCCGCTGCCTTCCCGCAGGTTGCTGATGACCACGCGGCTGGTCAGATGATACAGGCTGGAGGCTTCCGCCATGCTGGTAAGTGCCGGAAACTCAGTATAATCAACCACCAGGGGTACCACTGGCGACATTTCAAAATCATCCGGTTTCAGATTCTCCCGCAGCCATTCCGTGTTCCAGGAACTGTATTTGTCTATTTCTGCCCAGGGGGCCAGTGCCAGTACATCCAGGGCATTTCGGTGCTGCAGGAGTTCTTCCGTGTCGTGATACCCCCACAGGGTGATCAGGTTGCGGGGCGGGTTCACCCGCAGCAGCCGGATCGCCGCCGTTTCTTTCAGTGACAGGCTCTGGGGAGAAGGATACAGTCGGAATATTTTTTCGGCGATCCGTTTCGTTCCCCGGGGACTGTGCAGATTCCCCGGCAGGAGTATTTCGTCAAGGTCCTCTTCCAGTTGACTGACCTGGTCTTTGATCCCCCTGCTGATTTTTTCATGTCCGGCGTCCGGGGTGAGATCCAGGTTTTCCCGGATGAACTGTTTAAAGTCCTGTGAGTATTCCTGTAACAGTTTTTCATAGGTGTCATACACATGAACTCTTTTGCCGGAAGGGGATTTTGCCGCGTGCGGAAGCAGGATGGGAACACCTGGTATGTATTCCCAGTAGGAAATCTCCGGAAGAAATGGCTCGAGTTCTTCTTTGTGATGAAGCCAGTTTTCCCGAAACGCGTTCCTGCGACTGATGAACTCATCCACCTGGACTTCCAGCCTGGCCTGCGCATTAAACGGGTCGGCTGAAAAATGGATGGGTTCCTGGTCCAGATAATTGCCGGTATTCTTCCTTATTTCCAGAAAATAGCCTGCAAGCCGGCCTTCGAACAGCGCTGCCAGTCCATTCACCAGGTCCTCTTTTTCGATCGCGGGAATGAAATGATAGGCGATGATGGTTTCATAGACAATCTGTGTCCAGAGCGCATCCGTGAAAGTAAACGTCTCGTGTCCCGCTTCTGCGGTTTGAATAATCCGGACCAGCTGGCTGGCGACAGCTTCTGAATAGACACGCGACCAGACCGCTTCATAGTAGCGGTTATACCCTCTTCGGAATTGAACGATCCGCGGCCGCACATCGATCTCGGTATCTTCTAAAAACGGCTCTTCCCGACGGCCGATGGCCAGAGACGACTGGACCGCCTGGGGCGAGTTCATCCAGTTTTTCTGGCTTTTTTCCAGAAACTGAAAGATCACATGAGCGGCCTGACTGAACAGATAGTTCATGCCTACCGGCAGGGAAGCTTTTGGTTTGACTCCCAGATACACCTCAGCCGTTTTGACTTTCAGATCCAGCACCCGGGCAACCATCCAGTAATTTAATCCGTATTCATGGACTTCCTCAGAGCTGTAAGCAAGATCATAGGTCAGTTGACCCAGCAACTGCCTGGAGATCGTCACACCTGCATCCAGGCATCCTTTCAGCTCGACATTAAACAGCGCAGCCAGTAAGGGGAAAATAAAGTGGGATCCAATGGGGTTGGCCAGGTGGGACATGGTAAAGCGGGGAAGAACAAATTGAGCCACCCCGTCCCTGACAGGCTGGTACATCATTTTCACCCAGTCAGGGGCAAACCCTTTCGGCAGACCAGCGCCTTCCCGGGGAAGAAGGTTTGGTTCAACAACCATCAGGTCAGCGGAAAGCCTGTGAGCGATGTCCATGAGCCCCCTGACAGCCCATCCCCGTCCGGATAGGACGCCTTCGATTTTAGTGGCCATGACAGGATCTTTCACGCCGGACTCATAAACTTCCAGGCTGCCGCAGGCTGACTGGTAGGGGCAGCTGAGCCTGATGAACAGTACTTTGAGTTCCGGATAAAAGGTTCCCATGCCGGCATCCAGGATGGAGATCATTTGCTGAGCGTCTTCCCAGGCTGAGATTAAAGGGATCCCCACAACCAGGTCAACCCTGTCTGCCCTGGGTACCTGCTGAATGATCTGGGTAATGCAATGCTGGTATTGCGATTCCAGTTGATCCACCTTAAACACCTCATCCTTTTTGGTAACTGCCTGTGAAAATTCTTAACGACTAACGGTAGCACATCCTTTATGTACCCGTTTCCCAAGGGGATAATCGAATGTTTCCAGCCGTAACGGACAAGCTCCGGGTTAGCTGCCGCCTGGGATGGGTATTTGATAAAGTAGACGTCTTTATTATCAAATGGCGCTACCCATTAGATCGGTTCGCTGCTCCCAACGGAAGGTGTTGAAATAGAGAAGGGAATGAATCCATTGCTTACGACAGTTGAATCCAGAAAGATTAAGAAAAGGCCGCAGGTAGCCATTGTCAGCAGCGCTCTGCCCCGAAAATGCGGGATTGCCACTTTTTCTGCCGATGTCAGCCGCGGGATCGGGCATTTGCTGGGACGGGAGGCGACCAGTTTTATCGCGGTAAATGATAACGAAACCTATGAATATCCGTCAAAAGTCATTTTTCAGATTGAACAGGACCGGTTGGAAGACTATCAGGCAGCCGCCGCAGCTATTAATGAGTCGGCGGTAGATGTGGTTTCGCTGCAGCACGAGTACGGACTGTATGGCGGAGAGGAAGGCAGCCACATTGTGGAATTCCTGAGCCGCCTGAACAAGCCGGTGGTGACCACGTTGCACACCATCCTGGAAAAACCAACACCCGACCAGTATAAATCACTGGTGGAAGTCATTGCGTTTTCCAAGGCAGTGATCGTGATGAACCGGCTGGCCATCGATATCCTGACGGATGTGTACGATGTGCCCGAAGGGAAGATTCACCTCATTCCCCATGGTGTCACCGACATGTTTTATATTGACCCCCTCTTTTATCAGAATCAGCTGGAGCTGCAGGACCGGTTTGTGATGCTCACCTTTGGCTTCATCAGCCGGAACAAGGGAATCGAAGTGGTGCTGGAAGCCTTGCCGGCGATCGTGGAAGAACATCCGGAAGTCCTTTACATCGTCCTGGGAATTACTCACCCGGTGGTGAAAAAACATGATGGGGAAGAATACCGGGATAGCCTGGAAGCCATGGTGACGGAGCTTGGACTGGATCAGAATGTGCGGTTTGTCAACGAATTTGTGGATGACGCCACCATGAACCTGTATCTGGGGGCGGCAGACCTGGTGATCCTTCCCTACCATTCGGAGACACAGATTACCAGCGGTGTGTTAAGCCAGGCCATCGGAAAAGGCAAAGCAGTCATCGCCACCCCTTATCTGCACGCAAGGGATGCCCTGTCGGACGGCAAAGGCCGCCTGGTGAATTTTAAGGATCCCGCCGGCATGACGGATGCCATCCGGGAGTTGATTCAAAACCCCGATGAACGGCTGGCACTGGCCGGCCAGGCGTTTATTGCCGGGCAGCAGGCAGGATGGGAGAAGGTTACCCGCCAGTATGTCAGCCTTCTGGAAGACGTCGTTGAAAAATCCATTGCCGGCCGGATCAAGCAGGGGCGCGTGTTCACCCTGCCGGACATCAACATGGATCACCTGAAAAACCTGACGGATGATGCCGGGATGGTCCAGCATACCCTGTATGGGATCCATGATTTCGCCCATTATTATTCCTCGGATGATGCAGGCCGGGCCATGGTGGCCTTCACCCAGTATTTCAACCTGTTTCAGGATGCCTCCGCGTTGCAGCTGGTGGACAAATACATGGCGTTTGTCATCCATGCCCGCCGGAACGACGGCTGGTTTTACAATTACATGAACTACCAGAAGGAATTCCCGCACCAGGAAATCAGCCAGGACACCTTCGGACGCTGCCTGTGGGGGCTGGGGGCGGCTACCCGGGTGGTGCAGAACCGCTCTCCCGGATTTTTGGCGAGAACCATTGTGGAAGAAAGCATTCCCATGGTGGATCAGCTGACCTATACCCGTGCGCAGGCTTACGCCGCCAACGGGATTGCCGCTTATCTGATCCTTCATGATGATTATGAGCCGGCCAGAAAGGGGCTGAAGCTCTTATGCGATTCCCTCCTCGAGCGTTATCGACAAAATGCCGACGGGACCTGGAACTGGTTTGAAGATTTCCTCACCTACGACAATGCCCGCCTGGCCCAGGCCCTGCTGCTTGGATACCAGCATCTGGGAGATCCTGCCTACTTGCAGGCAGGGCTCCAGGCCCTTGATTTTCTCATCGGCGTACAGTACCAGGATGGATGCTTTGACCTCATCGGCAAAGACACATGGTATGCCAAAGGCGGCGAAAAAGCGCTTTACTGCCAGCAGCCGGTGGACGCCGGTGCATTGACAGAAACCTGCATCCTGGCCATGACCCTGACCGGAAATGAAATGTATCTGGATATGGCCTATGCGGCCTTTCAGTGGTATTTAGGCCGGAACCGGCAGGGGGTCTCTCTTTACAACCCGCTGACGGGCGCCTGTGCAGACGGGTTGGGACCGGAGGGGCCAAGCTCCAACCAGGGAGCGGAATCAACTCTCTCTTTTGTCATCGCCCTGGTGTCCCTCTATCGATGGGAACTGGTCGGCCGCTTCCAAAGTGCCGGACGGATGAGCGTAACCGGTAAAGTGGCTGATCCGGGAAAGGAAGATAAATGATGAAGCGTTATGCAGTCATTATGGCCGGCGGCCACGGTGAACGATTCTGGCCCGAGAGCCGCAGTTTGAAACCGAAGCAGTTTTTGACGCTGGTGGGAAACCGCTCGCTGATCCAGCAATCCTTCGACCGGATTCATGATTTCATGCCCCCGGAACAGATCCTGGTAGTTGTGGGCCAGGAACATCTGTCCTTGGCCAAAGAACAGCTGCCGGCGCTGCCGCCGGAGAATTTTCTGGTGGAGCCGGAGGGTCGGAATACGGCCCCCTGCATTGGGCTGGCAGCGGTTCATATCCGTAAAAGAGACCCCGGTTCGGTCATGCTGGTTTTTCCGGCAGATCATTTGATCCAGGGACAGACAGATTTTCATCTCTGCCTGGAAAAGGGGTTTGAATGGGCGGCAGATTCCGATTATCTTGTCACGATCGGTATCATGCCCAGCCGGCCGGAAACCGGCTATGGTTATATGGAACGGGAAGAGGCGGCCGTGGATCAGAAGAACCCCCCTGTCTTTCCGGTGCGCCGCTTTGTGGAAAAGCCAGACGCTGAAAAAGCCCGGGAATATGTGCAGTCCGGGCATTATTACTGGAACAGCGGAATTTTTATCTGGAAGGCGGACCTGATCCTGGATAAGATGGAAGCACATCTCCCGGACCTCTACCAGGGACTGCTTCAAATTGAATCCCATGTCGGCACGGAACAGGAAACGGCTGTCATGGAATCCGTGTTTCCCGGCCTTCCCCGCATTTCCATTGACTACGGCATTCTGGAAAAGAGTGACCGTATTCTCATGGTTCAGGGCGATTTTGGCTGGGATGACCTGGGCAGCTGGGCCGCTCTGGCCGATCATTCCGATGCTGATGCCCAGGGGATGATTATCCGGGGAGATTATGTGGGCCTCGACAACACAAATTGTTTGGTTCACGGACAGGATGGGTTGATTGCTGCGTTGGGTGTTCACGGCTTGATTATCGTCCAGGCCGGGGATGTGATCCTGGTCTGCGACAGAAACAGGACCCAGGAGGTCAAGGAACTGGTCAGTCTGGCAAAGGAGAACTACGGGGAAAAATACCTGTAGCAGCCCCACAGATCACCGGTTCAGTATTTCCTCATAGACTCCCAGATAATTCTTCACCATGATTTCCTGGGAAAACCGTTTGACCACCGTCTCGCGGCATGCTTTCCGCGGAATGTTTTCAATGTCCTTCAGCTTCTGGATCATCTCGCCCACATCAGAGACGATAAACCCATTGGTGCCGTTTTCAATAATCTCAGGCATGGATCCCTTCCCAAAAGCCAGGACAGGGGTGCCACAGGCCATGGCTTCCACAACGCTCAGCCCAAAGGGCTCGTTGAAGTAAATGGGATGCAGCAGGGCATGGGCATGGCCCAGGACAGTGTCCCGTTCCGCCGGCCCGACGGAGCCGATATAGGTGATACGTTCATTTAAATGGGGTTCAACGTACTTTGCGTAATATTCCTGATCCTGGATGATGCCGGCAATCACCAGTTTCATCCCTGTTTTCTGTGCAACCTGGATGGCTTCCCAGGTTCCTTTGTCCGGGTGGATTCTCCCAAAATAAAGCAGGTAGTCGCCAGGATTTTCGTTCAGCGTGAAGTGCTCCAGATCAATCCCGTGATAGACTGTTCGGATATAATCAAGTGCGGGGCTGC
>JAWSUV010000047.1:0-18178 GCA_033549305.1 Bacillota bacterium
TGACAGGGTGTTATATAGCAGTGTAAATATGGAGGTTTTTCAACAGACCCTAAATTATTAATACCCCAAATAAAAAAATGATAGCGGTGGATGACTTGATTGCGTTCAAAATTCGCTTCTTGGTTGAAAAATGAGAAAAAATGAAACGGTGGATGGAGCGGCACAATGCCATGACTGCATGATATAATGAGACAATGAAAATGAAAAGAGTGAAAGGATGTATGCAAATGAATCCCATTGCTGAAACATTGCGAAAGGAACGTCTGCGGGCAGGCATAACAGAAAAGGTGCTCGCCAGAAAATGCGGTCTCACTGAGAGTTATGTGAAGCAGGTGGAGTCTGGAAAGAAAGTAGTCAGCGAACAGGCGGCCGAAAAAATGCTGCAGGTGCTGGGAGCCGAATCAGATGTACTGCAACAGGGGGCGAACATACAACATGTGGCGGAGGATGACATAAAACCTTCAACCGGTCAACAGACGGTGCAAAAAGAAACAAAGACGATTCAACCAATTGAACCGAACGCACAATGGTCCGACGCGCTGGCGCACATCATCAAACGATTTCCGATAGAAAATCTGTCAACAGGCAAAGTGGCTGGCTATAAAGAACTGCCTTTGCTTGGGAAAAAAATTGATGGATGTCCATGGGAAAAAATTCGCTTTTTTGAAGTGGACAACTCTCAGTTTCAGCACCAGCGGATTTACCGAAATGATGTTGTAACGGTGTGCGAGAACACTGAAATAGTTAATGGCAGGCTGTATGTCTTGGAAATAGGCGGGAAGCGTGTCATCTGCAGACTGACGATGAATCAAAACAAGACATTGTCAGTGTCAACCGGTATAGCGGGGGAAGAGCCGGTGATGATGAATGCAGCGCAAGTGAAAGTGATCGGCCAGTGCGTTAAGGTGGAGTTTTTCATTCGTTAGGCTAAATGAGCCCTTGCTGGATAAAAGTTGCCACAAGCGGATTTCCTTCATTACCAAAGACCTTCTCTAATTCTCCGTGGTCCCGGATTTTTCCTTCATGCATAAAGGCTACCTGCTGGCAGATCCGACGGGTCTGCTGAATATTGTGTGTCACCATGATAACAGTAGACCTTTCAGATTCATAATACCGACGAATCTGTTCCTCCAGCATCAGAATGGAAGAAGGATCAATATTGGCAGTGGGTTCATCAAGCATGATCAGGCGCGGACGAAAGATCAGAGCTCTGGCAAGTGCCACTTTCTGAGCTTCGCCGCCGGAAAGCGTCCAGGCTTTCTGATCACGCAAAGATTCTATTTGAAAGGCAGCCATTAATTCGGTGACGCGACCATTGATTTCATTCATCGGGAAATGCCTCAAAAGAAGAGGGTAGGCAATGTTGTTGAATACAGTGGTGCGCAGAAGATACGGTTTTTGAAAGACCAGCGTCATGGATTCGCTGGTTTTCTGGTTTCGGGTATGCCGATTATAAAGGACCATACCGGAATCAGCTTCCGAAAGACCGGCGATGATTTTCAGCAAGGTGCTTTTACCGGAACCGTTAGGTCCGATAATTCCCCAGAAGCTTCCACTTTCGATATCCAATTCCGGAACATCCAGCACGGCCTTGCCTTCATAGATTTTAGTCAGATTTGCTATCGTTAAATGCATATTATCGCTCCTGCTGCCAATGGTATAGAAGAGAATTGATGATAAACGAAATAAGGAGCAGGACAATACCTGTTGCGATTGCCAGTGAATATTCACCCATATTCCGAAGCATGGCAATTGTAGTGGTCATCACGCGTGTATGTCCCCGAATATTGCCGCCGACAACCATGACAGCCCCAACTTCTGAAATAGCGCGTCCATATCCGGTGACAACCGCAGACATAATATTAATGCGCAGCTCACGGATCAACAGCCAGAGGGTTTGCATTCGGGAAGCACCCAGGGTTTTGGCCAGCTCCCGGATATCTTGGCCGCGTTCCTTGGTTCCGTTGATGACGACACCTGTAATGATGGGTGCGACTAAACAGAACTGAGCGATGATCATTGCGGTGGGAGTGAAATTCAGTCGAAACTGTCCCAGAGGGCCACTCCGCAGCAACAGAAGGAAGATGACAAGCCCAATGACCACCGGCGGCATGCTCATGAGAGTATAAATCAGTCGTACCAGTCCTTTCTTGCCGGGGAAATCTTTAATGCCGATAATAATACCCAGAGGTATGGCAATGATCCCGGCTAAAACCGTCGCAGTAAGTGAGACAAATAATGAAAGGCGAACAATGGCTAAAAATTCGGGATCCATTCTCAGAAGAAGCTCTAACGCACTGCGGGTACCTTCAACCAGGTTTTGCATGAAAATCCTCCTTGAATAGCAGTTTAATTCCCACAAATTAATCTTTCTCAGCGCAGAATGAAGGTTAAGATGCCTAACAGTCAGCATTCTTTAACGCACATCGGTCAAGTAAAAAATCTCCCTTTCAGTGATGAAGGGAGTTGCGCAATATACCAACAGATTAATCAGCGCTAATCTGCTCGGAATATGCTCCTTTCCACACTGGGAGGCACTGCCGTTTCCAGCAATACCCTGACGGCTTCTGGTCATGGCACCGATTCGGTGCGTTAGAACCCGAAAACTCGGAGATGATCAAGCGATAAGGGGTTCATGTGCTTCGATTATACCGATTTGTGATGAAACTGTCAATTATGATGCTGGTGCAGAACGGCATCAAGTCAGTATCTGTCACCGACCGGCAGCATGTTCGCATTCATATCACTGAAGTCCCATTTCTGTTAAAATAAGAGTATGATTAAGGGGTATCCATTGCGGCAAGAGATGAAAGGTGTGAAAACGATGAAAATACTTCTGGTTTATGCCAGCAAAACAGGGACAACAGCAGTCTGTGCCGCCAAACTGGCCGATTACATCAATGAAGAAGTTTCAGTCATTTGCCTTGATGCAGATCCTTTTCCCGATCCGGCAGCCTTTGATGTCATACTCATGGGGTCACCTCTCTATGCGGGTAAAGTTTTAAAGACCTTCAGGAACTATCTTCATAAATACAGGGAGATCCTGCTTGAAAAACCGGTGGCATTGTTTACCTGTGGCGCAAGCCCGCCTGATGAAGCATTGGCGTGTTTGGAGACAGAGGTAGGGGAGGCATTTTGGGAGCACGCTGACCCGGTCAAACATTTTGGCGGCGAAGTGAAGATGGAGAAGCAGAATATTCTGCTGCGCTTTATGATGAGACATTTACAAAAAAGACAGCCGTTTCAGTCTAAAATAGACGATGCAGCAATCATCTCTTTCGCTGAGAGAATTAATCAGATGGGTGCAGAAAAAGAGGGTGTCTCTCATGAGACTTAGTCATGGAAAAAACACAGGTGAAAAAAGGAGAGAGATCATCCATGATTGAGATCAGAAATGTCTCTTTGTGGCGTGGACAGGAATATTTGCTTAAAAACCTTAACTGGCAGGTTAAAAGAGGAGAGCACTGGGCCATTCTCGGCTTGAATGGTTCAGGAAAAACAACATTGCTCAACATGATCAATGGCTATCTATTCCCATCCACAGGGGATGTAAAGGTGCTAAACCGAAAGTTCGGCGAGTATGATCTGCGTGAACTCCGCAAATCCATTGGCTGGGTGAGTACGGCGCTGCAGGAACGTTTATACATGACGGAATCGGCTGTTGAAATCGTTGTTGGAGGCAAGACTGCGGTTATTGGTCTAATAGAGGACCCCTCACCGGAAGATATCTATGAGGCGATGAAGCTTTTAAAGCAGCTTGGCTGCGAGTCATTTGCCCATCGGGCATACCAGACCCTGTCCCAGGGAGAAAAACAAAAAGTGCTTATTGGCAGGGCGCTGATGGCACGTCCCCAATTATTGGTCCTGGATGAACCCTGTACCGGTCTTGATTTATTTTCCAGGGAGAAGCTGCTCCATTTTATTGAACAGCTGGGTAGAAAACCGGATGCACCGGCGCTGCTGTACGTTACCCACCGGACAGAGGAAATTTTGCCTGTTTTCAGTCATACGCTGCTGCTTCGAAAAGGGCAGGTGTATCATGCCGGAGAAACATGTAAAATGCTGACCCGGCAGACGCTGACAGGATTTTTTGAAACACCGGTCACGGTCAGGCATCGGAATAACCGTACCTGGGTCGGTCTGCCGGAGAAGTGGGAAGAAGAGGATGGAATGGTGGACTAGAAGTCCGGTTTTTTCGCTTGCACCTCCTATGCGGCGTGTAGGTTGTCTTCCGCGGGGTATCATTCATTTATAAATGCTCAGGATCGAGGTATGGCAATCTATATGGATATTTTTTTCGGTGCGCTGTGAAATCATGGGGAGATGAATAAAATGCACAGAAAAGGGTTCCGTTATATGGCAGTGTTGGCGATGGTATTAATACTGCTGCTCTTTATGGCCACATCAGCTTATGCCAGAAGCGTGTCGGTTGAACTGGTGGATGTTAAGGCGACAGTGAACGCTGATGGCTCCATGGATGTGGCGGAAAACTATGTGGTCAATTTTGACGGTCAGTGGAATGGTATGTTCCGATGGATCTACCTGCGTTATGGGATGAATGTGGCAGACATACAGGTGGAGGAAGACGGACGTTCCTTTGCATTGCATCCAGGAACCGATTATGGTCCCCCGGGCACTTTTATTATCCGTGACGAGGGAGACCGTATTTTTGTGGATTGGAGCCTGAATGCATTCAGCACTGTACGTACCTATACCTTCCGCTACCGTGTAAAAAATGCTGTCTATCTTCACAATGATGTGGCGGAACTGTATTATCAGTTTATTGGGGATGAGTGGGATATTCCCTTTAATCAGGTGCGGGTTTTATTGACACTTCCTGACGGTGCAGCCAGTGACCAGGTGTTGGCCTGGGGTCATGGACCACTGACAGGAGAAGTAACCATTTTAAGCGGTACCCAGGTGGAATGGAAGGTTTCGCCGCTGCCGGCCAGCACAATGCTCGAAGCCCGGGTTACTTTTCCGACGATGCTGGTTCCTCAGGGATCGAATTATTCCGGCCGTGAAGCGCTGCCAGAAATTTTGAGGGAAGAAGAAGCGTGGGCGCAACAGGCCAACAGAACACGGTGGCTGGCACGGATGGAGATTATTTTGGCACCTTTAATCGTAGTGGTGTCTGCAGTGTTCTTTTTTCTGAAAAGAAGCCGGTTTAAACGGTTTCATCAGCCTGAATTTCAGGGAGATTATTTTCGGGAATTACCGGCGGACTACTCACCTGCCGTTTTAGGGCAGCTCTGGAATAAAGAACAGGATAAACCGGAGATTGTTATGGCGACCATACTTGATCTGGCACGCCGGAAGTATCTGATGATCCAGGAATTTGAACCGGAAAAAAAAGGATTTTTAAGAAGAGGCAGGGAGAAGGATTATGCTCTCATCAGTCAGGGTAAACCATTGAAGGAACTGAAAGATTATGAACAAAAGCTGCTGGAATTGTTGTTCCGGGACGTGGGAATGACGCTGGAGACTTCTGAAGGAGCACGGGTGAGCCTGGGAGATCTGGAAGATTATACGAAGAAAAAAAGCAACCGCCTGCATTTTGCTTCGCAGTACAAGGACTTCTGCAATATGGTGGGAATGGATGCCTCGCGCCAGCGTTTTTTCGAACATCCATCGGCGAAATCCAGCATCCTTCAAGGACTTCTGTCAATTACCATGATCGGATTGGGGATTGCCGCCGTGAGTGCTCTTAGCCGTATCATACTGGGGATTGGCCTGGTCATTGGCGGAGCTCTGGGCATTGTGATGATGGCCGGTTTGAGACGATACTCAAGACAGGGGCAGGAGGATTATCTGAAGTGGAAGGCTTTTAGAAAGTTTTTAACCGATTTTTCTGCCATGAACCAGCATGAGATTCCGTCACTGGTCATATGGGAACACTACCTGGTCTATGCGGTGCCCCTGGGAGTGGCTCAGGAAGTCATCCGGCAGCTTCAACTGGTTTTTCCCAATATGGAACAGGATGGATATCGATTTGGGGCCGGTTGGTATATGAGCCGGGGCATGATGAATTATCAGCAATTTGACTCATTTATTAACACGACAGAAAGAAGCATCGCTTCATCCATCAGAGATTCAGTCAGGGCGGCAAGCAGCCAATCCTCGTCAGGATCAGGGGGTGGCGGCGGATTCTCCGGCGGAGGCGGCGGAGGCGGCGGAGGCGGCGGAGGCGGCTTCCGATAATCATAGCGTGTTGAAAAAGGATCATTTATAAGAAGGAGAGGTGAACATGATGTGGATGGTACTCTTGGTTCCGTTGGTCATACTCGTATTCCTGGCAATGGCATTGATTGGTTTTTACAACAGTACAGTGAAGTTGCGAAATTTTGTTCAAAATGCATGGGCACAGATTGATGTTCAGTTAAAAAGGCGGTCAGACCTGATTCCCAACCTGGTGGAAACAGTTAAAGGATATGCGTCACACGAAAAAGAAACCTTTGAAAAGGTAACCAAAGCCCGTGCGGAAGCTCTGAATGCCCAGACCATTGGTGAACGCCAGCAGGCAGAAAATGCTTTAACCGGAGCTTTGAAATCATTGTTTGCAGTAGCGGAGGCCTATCCGGAACTCAAGGCCAGCGAGAATTTTTCAAAGCTGCAGGAAGATCTGTCAGACACTGAGAATAAAATTGCCTACAGCCGTCAGTTTTATAACGATACTGTGATGAAGTTCAACACAAAGATCCAGACATTTCCCGGCAATGTATTGGCCGGTATCATGGGCTTTCAAGCTCATCCCTTCTTTGAAACCACTGAAGCATCAGAACGGGAGGCTGTTCGGGTTCAGTTCTGATTATGTTTTGAACAGAAGCATATCCTGTCAAAAAGACCGGCGGTGGACAACAGAACACGCGAGAGTTTCAATACAGCATCAGGAAAGGAGCGGTTATGGAGATTACCATTCCGGGACGTGGAAAAGTTCACATAAAACAGGCAGTGTTTGACTACAACGGAACCCTGGCAACGGACGGCAGAATGTGCCAGGGAGTTCGTGAAGTGCTGACTCTTTTGACAGAATACATGCAGGTGGTCGTCCTGACGGCTGATACGTACGGTACAGTAGCACAGGAACTGGAAGGAACCGGCGTGAAGCTTCATCGTTTTCCATCAGAAAGAGCGGGTCTTTCAAAAAGAAACTTTGTTGCTGACAATAACCCTCAGACGACACTGACGGTGGGTAATGGCCTCAATGATCTGCCAATGACGGAAATCAGCTGCTTATCCATTGCCGTCATCGGCAGCGAAGGATGTCACGGTAAATTACTGGCAGCGGCCGATATTGTGGTGAAAGATGTCATGGATGTGTTTGCGCTTCTGAAAAATCCTGACAGGATCAAAGCCACCCTGCGATCCTGAAATAGATTCAGCAGACATAAAAAAACAGCTGTCCGGAGGCGCAGCCGCCTGTATGCTGGTCGTTCGTGGTCATAATCACCCCGGAAACAAAAACCCCTTAACAGGATCCGGGGGACGGATTGTCAAGGGGTAATCGGACAAGGTGGATTATGTTAGTTGATGTCTTTCGGCAAGATATTTTTGCCGGCACTCCCAGCTGCTGAAATAATGCTGCTGGTCCTGGTCATCGACCAGAATAAAAGCACGATGTTTTGGAATTTCTTTCTGACAGGTTTTATCCATAACCATTTCCACAGGTTCTACAGCTGGTTCCGCTGATTCGGAACGGCCAGCATGCGTTTCCTGCGAGTCGCTCTCCTGCCGTTTCCAGGCAAATTTAAATTTTTTACCGCGGGGGTAGCTGAAAAGGCGGAAAACGGTTCTTAATATTAATATCATGACTGTTATTCTTAAAACAGAATAGATTAGTGTATCCATATGGTTCACCTCCAAAGGGAGAATAACTTTCAACGGAGCATTACTTTATATATACCCAGTAATTGACACGGGAAGCAATTCATTTCATCATGAGCTCATCTGCGGTCAGACACAAGTCCATTGTACCTGAACGGAATGAAAAGGTCAAGGCTGTCAATTTCACCATTTCAGACGGATTCAAATGAAATCCGGAATCGAAAGAGTGCGTTGGACAGCATTTTCCGGGAGTGGGATTGCTATGAGGGATTCAGTCACAATCAGCATTGAAAGCGGTGTTCCGGTCAGTGAATTGATCAAATACTTTCAGTCAATTGCAGCGACCCAGGACCAACGCCGATTCACTGGGTCGGGATGGGCGATAGAAGTGATCAGTTCAAAAGAGGTACAGATGGGCATGTTAACCTTGCCTCGAACAAAATTGCTTTTTCAGGGAAGTCCTGAGACAGTCAAAGCTCTTGTTGATGAATTTCGAATGCGGTTTTTATCAGCAGGCGGATAAAGGCTTAATCAATCATCAGAAGCATAGAACATGCATTGGCAGAAGCATTCTAATAATAACAGGAAGATACTTTCTGAGCCGGCACTTTAAGTGTAACGGCTTTTGCGTTCAGTTGATTTCTATTTGCATTGTGGTACCATGAGGATGGAAGAATAATCAGATCCTGATCCACCCCGGAGGCAAACCGCCATGAAGAAAAATCTTCAACTGGTCATGCCGGATCAATCAGAGAATCAGCTTATGTTCATTTTCATCACTACATTATTAGTCAAAATGATGATCCTTCACCGCCTGATGCAGATTGAGCAGCATTTCTGGACGATCACCATTATGACAGCTGCCAGTTTGGCGGCTATTTTTTCACT
Organism: Bacillota bacterium; assembly: GCA_033549305.1. Taxonomy (GTDB): domain Bacteria; phylum Bacillota; class Clostridia; order Peptostreptococcales; family Tindalliaceae; genus Anoxynatronum. The sequence goes on from JAWSUV010000047.1 coordinate 8,713, forward strand.
GATCAGATTTTTGATGCCCATCAGGTATATGCGGGGGTATCTGGCTGTTCACATTATCCTGACAAGTCTCATTTTTATCAACACTGTCTACTACAGCCACTTTTATACATTGCTCCCAGTCCATAGCGTCTTTCTCATTGGACAGTTGGGAGGAGTCACTGACAGCATCGCAGCACTGATGCGGCCGGCTTATTTTCTGTATTTTATTGATACGGCCATTTTATGGTTCTTGCACCAACGCGGCAAATTGATCAAAAACAGAAGCACTGACGAGAAAAATCATGTATATGTCCTATTGTTTTTATTGCTGACAGTTTTTCTTGGGACAGCATTTTACCAGCTGTCGCAGCGAACGGAAGGACATTTAACACCCGCCAATCTGGGTATGCTGAATTATCACGTGGTGGATCTGGTACGATTGTTCATGCCAACGCCGGTGAATCCGGAGTTGGCGGAGGAAGCCGTGACGGCGCTGGTGCAGGAAGAAGAAGAACGTCAATTTTCGGGACTTCTCAAAAATAGGAATATTATTGTCATACAGGCAGAATCCCTTCAAAGCTTTGTCATGGAACATCACTTGGCCGGTCAGGAAATAACACCCGTTCTTAACCGGCTGGCGGCTCAGGATTCTCTCTATTTCTCACGTTTCTATGAGCAGGCTGGGTGGGGCAACACTTCTGATGCCGAGTTTGTCAGCCACAACAGTTTCTATCCCTCAACCAAAACATTCAGTTACAGGGCTTATCAGAACAATACATTTTATACTTTGCCAATGCTGCTGAGGGAACTGGGATATTCCACCATGGTGTTTCATGGCAATGACCCGGAGTTCTGGAATCGCAGACAGGCTTATCCGGGGCAGGGGATCGACAGGTACTACAGCAGTGAAGATTTTGATATGACGGAAGTCATTGGTATGGGTCTCAGCGACCATGAATTGTTCCAGCAGTCAATTGAATGGCTGAAACAGTCACCAGACCCGTTTTATGCGTTTTATAGTACGCTTACTTCTCATCATCCCTTCGACATGCCGGAAGAAATGCAGTATTTGAAGATGCCGGACGAGTATGCGGGTACCGTGCTGGCAGGGTATCTCCAGTCTGTTCATTACCTGGATCGGCAAATCGGAGAGTTTATTGATAGGCTTCAAAGTGAAGGTCTGTATGAAAATGCCGCCATCGTCATTTATGGTGATCATCAGGGTTTGGATATGCGGGATGAAGCGGCAAATGACCTGGTAAGCCGCTTTATCCGGAAACCGTACCAGGAAGATGAGATGTTTCGCGTTCCATTACTGATTCATATTCCCGGCAGCGGGCTGCACGAAGAAGTAACCATTGCCGGCGGACAGATTGATTTTTTCCCAACCATTTCGAATTTGATGGGTAAACCAGTCAAACCGAATCAGGTCATGGGCAAGGACCTGCTCAATATCCAGGAAGGTTTTGTTGCGAAACAGATTCATGTTTCAGAGGGGTCTTTTATTGACAATGGGAAGATATTTATTATGTCTCCGGAGGGAATCTATGAGAACAGTCGTGCCTGGATGCTTCAGACAGGTGAACCGGTGCCATTGAACGAATGCCGTAGTGGTTACGAGCGGGCTCTGGCAGAAATTGCACTTTCAGAATACATCCTTCAAAACGATTTGGTTCTGGTGGTGAGGGAAATAGGACTGGAAGGTATTCTGGACGAGATTCGTTCGGTGCTTAACCTGGAATAAAGACGGAAAAACTGGATCGTGATTCTGTTTAATTGAAGCAGGGACGCTTCCAAAGTCTGGAACGCTGCGCCTTGACGGTTGAGATGATCCGGCGTATAATGAAGGGGCAGTTACAATCGAACGGGGAGCTGAGATCAATCGGCTGAGAGGGAACACACTTGTTCCGACCCACAACCTGATCTGGATAATGCCAGCGGAGGGATCACTCATTGCAAAAAGCCTTGATCCCGTTAGAGGGGAGAAGGCTTTTTTATTACCTCAGGCAGGATCAGGCCTCGAAAAATGAAAAGGAGAGGTCAAGATGGAAGAAAAAAGGAGAAGAATGATCACAGGCAGGGAACGAAAACGGCTGGTGGTGGGTGCATTGATGATAGCGTTTCTGCTGACTGCCTGCGGAAGTCCGACGGGTAGTAATGGACGTGATGAATCACTTCGCAGAGTGACGCTCGTGCTTGACTGGGTTCCCAATACCAATCATACGGGTCTTTATACGGCTGCGGCAAATGGATACTTCGCTGAAGAAGGATTGGAAGTGGATATCATTCAACCATCACAGGGCGGCAGTGCCGATCTGATTGCCGCCGGACAGGCTGAATTCGGAATCAGCTACCAGGAACAGGTAACATATGCAAGAACAGCATCAGATCCGCTGCCGGTAACGGCGATTGCTGCTATCATACAGCACAACACTTCGGGTTTTGCATCGCCGGTGTCGAAGGGCATTGAACGGCCGCGGAATTTTGAAGGGAAAACCTACGGCGGATGGGGATCGCCGGTGGAAGAAGCCATGCTGCAAATGCTCATGAACAATGACGGCGGCGATTTCAGTCAACTGGAATTCATGAACATCGGCACTTCCGATTTTTTTGATGCGGTGGAAAATCATGTGGATTTCACATGGATCTATTATGGTTGGGACGGTGTAGCTGCAGAACTGCGGGGGTATGAAATCAACTTCATCAGACTGCAGGATTATGCGGATGCCCTTAACTTCTATACCCCGGTATTAATCACCAGCGAAGCATTAATTGAAGCGGACCCGGAACTAATCACGGCTTTTCTTCAGGCGGTGTCCCGCGGGTACGAATTTGCCATTGCAAACCCTGAAGCAGCGGCAGGTATTCTATTGGAAGAAGTGCCTGAGTTGGACCGGGATATGGTGATTGCCAGCCAGCGTTATTTAGCCGCGGAGTATCAGGCGGACGCCCCTCGCTGGGGTGAAATGAAACTGGAAATCTGGGAAAATTACGCACAGTGGATGTATGATCAGGACCTTTTGGAACAGCCTTTGGATGCAGCAAAAGCCTTTACCAATGCCTTTTTACCATAATCGATATTCTGAAAAACTGATTGAGAGACATCAGGTCCGGCCCGCCGAGGAAGGGCCTGATTTTTTGTATGAAGTATGATAAAATTGAGCATAGCTTCGTTAGCCGGTTTATGTGCCGGCGTAAGCGGAAGCCTGAAATGACTCTGGTATGGGAAGGAAGTCTATGAAAAACGACAAAAATGAATGTGTTTTCGAGTGGCAGCAGTACAACAAGGTAAAGTACGGCTGGTTTCCGGTGCTGGCGCAAAAAGGTCTCATTACCCACGGGTTTAGTACACGGCTTGGTGGTGTTAGCAAAGGAGATTTCAGCACCATGAACCTTGCCTATAACAGCGGTGATGACCCTGAGTCTGTGAAGGAAAACTATCGCCGTTTCACCACTGCGCTGGGGGTTGACAGGCGAAACGCAGTGTTAACACACCAGACCCATCAAAGCCGGATCCGTCAAGTTTCACAGAAAGATAAAGGGAAAGGCCTTCTGATTCCCCGGGATTATCACAGCATAGACGGGCTGATGACCAATGAACCGGAAATTGTGTTGATGAGTTTCCATGCTGATTGCATACCGCTTTATTTGATTGATCCGGTTCAACGGGCCGTTGGGATGGGGCATGCCGGATGGCGCGGTACCGTAGAAAATCTAGCTGGTAAAATGATCAGGAAAATGGTGAGAGCCTATGGAACAAACCCGAAAAATGTGCTGGCGGGCATCGGCCCTTCGATTCATGCCTGTTGTTTTTTAATCCGTGAAGACGTAAAAAGGCAGATGTTACAGCATTTACCATTCACTGCAGAACACATGCGCCAGGTGAACAAAGATCAATGGTCACTCTCATTACAGGCAGTCAACCGGCAACTGCTGTGGAAAGAAGGAGTTCCGGATTCGCAGATATTTTCTTCAGGTGTGTGCACTTGCTGCCAACACAACCTGTTGTTCTCACATCGAAAACAGGGTGAAAAACGGGGAACGATGGCAGCACTGATCCAAATAAACAATCAAACTTAAGAGAAAGGTTGAATGTTATGACAAGTGAAAAAGAAAGAGCGCAAAAAGTGATTGATGTACTGAACGAACTTGGAATTCAGTACACCCTGCATGAACATCCGGCAGTGTATACAGTGGAGGAAGCGCAGCAGCACGCAGAGGGTATTGAAGGACTTCAATGTAAGAACCTGTTTCTCAGGGATCAAAAAGGGAAAAAACATTTTCTGGTGGTGGCTGAAAACATTAAGCCTGTTCAAGTTAAAGAAGTCGGACGAAAGCTGGGGGCAGGCAACCTGAGCTTCGCATCCCCCGAACGGCTGCTGAAACACCTTGACCTGGAACCGGGAGCTGTGAGTCCGTTTGGACTGATAAATGATCCTGAGAACAAAGTAGTATTGGTGCTGGATCAGGATCTTCAGAAAGCGGACTTGATTAACTTTCATCCAAACGATAACACCAAAACACTCACGCTGCGATATGAGGATTTTCAAAAATTTGTCAAATGGACAGGTAATACTGTCAAAGTATTGCCCCTTTAAGAAAAAAGGCCCTGGCATATGGAGACATGGTTATGCGTAGGGCTTTTTTGGGTTAGAATGTGTCATGCAGTCATAATGGGTTTGTGGACACATGGATTGATTGACGGCAGGCTATCCATGAAAGCAGGTGATCGATTGAAGGAAACAGCGGGCATGAAATATTCCCGTCTCTGGGCGATAGTCATCATGACAGGTATACTGGCAACGGCAGCAGTCTCACAACAGTCAAGTGCTGCTCCTGATTGGCGGGAAGTGATGAAAAAACCCGACACGCTTAACGGGTATTACTATGCAACGCCCTATGCCTTCAGCAACAGTCATTATGGGATCATGCGTGTCTGGAACCAAGGATATGCACAGCGGATTGAAATGGAAAATTATGGGAACGGAGAAAGATCCATTCTCTTAACGCGGCAACAGGACGGTGCGTATTATCATATTGATCCGCAGCGCAATGAAGCTGTTGGTTTCCGCTATCGGGAAGAGGAAATCCCGCCTGGGGTGTTAGATGAAACACAGTATGCTGTCGCTGGCGACAGGTATGATCCGGTTTTTCTCAGTCGAATCAGAGATGTCGAAGAAGTAACTTACCTGGGTCAGAAAGCGATCTATTTTCAGTATCATTCGGCCCATAGAAATGGCGAGGAAATCTACCGAGCATGGATCTCCACTGAATTCGGACTGCCGCTGAAGGAAGAAATGGTGATGGCGGACGGCCGTGTTCACCAGCGTATTTATACTGAATTGAAGGAAGGTCCTTTTCCGAAGGAGTTATTTGAGCTGCCTGAAGGGTTGGAGATCATCTCCTGGACCTGGTACAATTAGAGGAGAAGTGATCATGAAAAACATGAAACGTATGCGGATAATGCTCTGGAGTGCAGCGATTCTTTTTGCCATGATGGTGGCATGGCTGGAATTTAGAAATCTTCCAGAACCGTTTCCCGACGAGCAACAGCCAATGATTGATCAGGAGAGGTCGGAGGAGAAAACGGTTGAAGAGCAGGAGCCGCAGGTGGAAATGACCGAAGAGTCCGCTGAACCGTCTGCACTCTTAATGCCTTCATTTGTGGCAGACCAGCTGCAATCGGGTGAGACGGCAGGGACACTCATTATTCCAGCGATTGATTTTCAGATGCCTGTGATTGCTGATGCAACAGCAGCCAATCTAAACAGGGCACCTTCATTGATGAAAAGCGCCCAAATGCCTGGAGAAGCAGGGAATGCTGTTATTTCTGGTCATCGCATGTATGAATTTGGCAGTCATTTTAATCGTCTGGATGAATTGAAGATTGGAGACCCCATTCATCTGCACAGCAGCGGTAAGGAGTTTGTGTTCGAAGTGCAACAAATTACGGTGGTTGATCCGACTGAAATATGGATTACACTGGGTGATCAGCGGGAAACCAGACTGACTCTTTTTGCCTGCACACCAATCCGCATCGCCACTCACCGGCTGGTTGTTTTTGCCATACTGAAAGAAGAGTTATCATTATAAAGCGTTTCTTGAAATGAGTTGTTCAATAAACGAATATGTCATCAAAAGGCAGGGTTCAAAATGGAAACGGTCAAGGTGCTTGTTGAACGGATCACTTACCAAAATCCTGATAATGGGTATAGCGTATTAAAAGTGAAAATGCACGGACAGCGAGACCTGGCAACCCTGGTGGGAACACTTGGGATGGTTAATGTGGGAGCCGTCCTGGAGGCAAAAGGTGAATGGAAACAAGACGGTCGTTACGGTCGCCAATTCGAAGTGTTTGAATACAACGAAACAATGCCTGCCACGCTTCATGGCCTGGAAAAGTATTTGGGAAGTGGTATGATCAAAGGGATAGGGCCTGTTAACGCCAGGCGGATCGTGCAGTATTTCAAGGAAGACACGATGGAGATTTTGGAGAAATATCCCGAGAGGCTCAAAGAGATTACCGGAATTGGCAGTAAGCGTGCCACGATGATTCGGGATGCATGGGATGAGCAGAAGGAAGTCAAAAATGTGATGCTCTTTCTCCAGTCGCATGGTGTTTCCACTACCTATGCGGTAAAAATATATAGAACATACAGGGAAGCAAGCATCCGGCAGGTGACAGAAAATCCATACCGATTAGCGGAGGACATCTGGGGAATTGGGTTTAAAACTGCCGACAAAATTGCCTCCGATCTGGGGTTCACCCAGGAGCATCCTGCAAGAATCGCTTCAGGGCTGCTGTATGTGCTGAACGAATTATCTGGAGAGGGTCATTGTTTTGCAACCAGGCAGCAGCTGATAGTATCAGCATCAAAAACACTGGAAGTGGATAAAACAATACTGGATACAGGTCTGGATCAGCTTGTAAAAGAGAATAAACTGGTGAGCACTGAGGAGGATCAGTTATACCTGCCGGTATTTTACCACAGTGAGGAAGGCGCCGCCCGTAACATAGTGCGTCTGATTGAAACTGACACACCGTATAACGGTATTGATGAAAAAACGATTTTAAAACACCTTCCTCGACATATTCAATATGATACGATACAGATTAGGGCCTTAAAAACAGCGATTGCAGCCAAGTGCATGGTGCTGACAGGCGGTCCGGGAACGGGTAAAACCACCATTACCTTAGCCATTATCGCAGCGTTTGAATCATTAGGGGCCAAAGTGCAACTATGTGCTCCCACCGGCAGGGCAGCAAAAAAGCTTTCTGAGACTACCCGCCGGGAAGCGAAAACCATCCATCGAATGCTGGAGTATAAACCTGGCGAAGGCTTCAAAAAAAATGGAGAGCATCCCCTGAATTGTGATGTCCTCATTGTAGATGAGGCTTCCATGCTGGACATTGTACTCATGCACCATTTGGTAAAAGCATTGAAACAGGAGTCTGTAATGATTCTGGTTGGTGATGTTGATCAACTGCCATCTGTAGGCCCGGGAAATGTGCTCAAAGACATCATCCAATCAAATATTGTCGATGTTGTCAAGCTGGAGCGTATTTTTCGACAGGCAAAGGGCAGTATGATCATCACCAATGCACATCGGATTAATCAAGGACTTTTCCCCCGTCTTACCGGTAACGCCAAACGGGACTTTTTCTATGTAGAAGAAGATGAGCCGGATAAGATTCCGCGTATCATTATTGAATTGTGTCAGAAACGACTGCCGGCATATTATCGGATCGATCCGGTTCAGGATATCCAGGTGCTGTGTCCCATGCAGCGTGGAAGCACCGGAACGTTGCAATTAAATCAGCTCCTGCAGGAATCGTTGAATCCTCAGGCCAAAACAATTCAGTACGGACATACGGTTTACCGGCTGCATGATAAAGTGATGCAGATCCGGAATAATTATGATAAAAATGTTTTTAATGGAGATATCGGAAGAATCTCGGGCATCGATGAGGTTAATCGGGTGGTATACATCAATTTTGAAGGCCACACAGTGGAATATCAACTGACTGAAATGGATGAGGTTGTCCTTGCTTACGCCATGACTGTCCATAAAAGCCAGGGAAGTGAATATCCAGTAGTGATAGCACCATTAACAACGCAGCACTTCATGATGCTGCAGCGCAATTTGCTGTATACCTGTGTTACCAGGGCAAAAAAAGCATTTGTGCTTATAGGATCAAAAAAGGCGATTGCCATGGCGGTGAAAAACAATCGTGTGACAGAGAGAAATACACGACTCAGTGAGCGGTTGCAGGTTTATCTGAAAGAACATCAATCGATGGAATCAATTGAATGACTGACGCGCCAAGAATCTTTTTTCCATTGCTAAGGTCTTTTCCAGAAGATTTGATAACTTTGTTCATGTGCACCGACCTTATTATAACTGGAACAGGATGGTGGAATACAGGTGTTGATTGCGGGAGTTATGCTGATGATTCTTTCTACAGTGGGCAGTGTTATATCTGGGGGAGTTGGTTTCGCGTGGTTATTGTTATTCTTGCTGGGGTATTCGCTGGCAGTCGCTTGTCTATTGTGGAATGCTCAATCCAGAAAAAATCAAAGCATATGGAGGAGGGCGGGCTTCTTCATTCTGGGATGGACAGGTTTTGTTTCGGTGGGCACTTTTATCATTATTCAGGGTTTGATTATGGGAGCCGGCCACTCGACGGGGAACATTTCAGCGACCGATATTTTAGTACCCGGTGCTGGGATCATTCGCAAAGAACCCTCTTTTACTCTGGCAGGTCGATTGAATACTGCAGCAGATTACATGCATATGCATCCGGAAAGTCGTGTGATTCTAACGGGAGGACTGGCGGATGGGCAACTGGCTTCAGAGGCACAAGTCATGGCCTGGTACCTGGAAGATCATGGCATTGAGCCGAACCGGATCATACTGGAAGAAGAGTCGTCAAACACACTCGAAAATATAACCTATTCAATGACTTTAATCAAGCAGACAGAAAACCGTGAACTGGACGAGGTCTTAATCATTACCAGTGACTATCACCTGCTGAGGACACAAATGATTGCCCGCCGTGCCGGTCTGAAAGCTGCAGGGATTCGATCGGTTTCTCCTTCGGGTTTATACAAGCAATATGCCGTGCGGGAATTTTTTGCTATCTTTAAGTCGATGTTTTTTGACTGGCCGCACTAATGGGAAAGGGAGACAAAAAAAGACAGGGGCTGATCTGATTTCCCTGTCATGAATCGGTGTTAATTCGTTTCGTCATTACCAGTCCATCTTTAATGAACCGGCACCAAAGAAATTCATGGTACACGCCCCATGGTTGATGGCATACTGATCGATGGCATTAGACTGTTGCGTTTGTTTGCGCTGTGTGTTTGACGCTGTGCGTTGCTGATTGGTTTTTGTTTGTGGTGTTGCCGTGGACATTCTTGTCATTGGAAATCCTCCTATCTCTTTATTTGAAGAATATCTTTAAATATCTCCGCCGTTCGTAGAA
>JAWSUV010000048.1:0-17954 GCA_033549305.1 Bacillota bacterium
ATAATCAAAGGCTGTCAAAGCCGCGACATTGAGAGGCTGCTCGGTCATTTTCATTATGCTGAGATCATACACCGTAATCATTTAACCGTTCTGTAAAGGAGAGATGTTCACCCATGAATGATGAACTGCATGTAAAAGGAAATAGAGCTAAAGAGGCTACGGGAAAAATGGCTGCACTCACCACCGAACAGAAAAACAATTCCCTGTTAAACATGGCAGATGCGCTGGACAGAAATGTTCACCGGATTTTGACAGCGAATCAAAAGGATATGCATGCGGGACAGGAAAATGGTCTTACAGAGGCACTGCTGGATCGTCTGCTTTTGACGGAGGATAGAGTGCATGCCATGGCAGCGGCATTAAGAAACCTCACGAAGCTGGAAGATCCTGTCGGAAAAATGGAAGAGATGTGGAAGGGCGCCCAGGGTATTGAAATCGGCAAGATGAGGGTCCCCCTGGGTGTGATCGGCATCATCTATGAAGCCAGACCGAATGTCACGGTGGATGCGGCAGGGCTTTGCCTGAAAACCGGCAATGTGGTGATCTTAAGAGGCGGCTCCGATGCCCAACACTCTAACCGGCTGTTAACGGACATCATTGCAGAAGCAGCGGAAGAAACCGGTTGTCCGGCCGGCTGCATCCAGAGTCTTGATCAGCCGGATCGGGAAGTGGTCATGGAAATGCTCAAGCTGAACGAATATATTGATGTGGTTATTCCAAGGGGAGGGGCTGGCCTGATTCAGGCCGTTGTTAAGAATGCCACTGTCCCGGTGATTGAAACCGGCGTGGGCAATTGCCATATTTTTGTTGATCGGACGGGCAATCTGGAAAAAGCGCAAGAAATTGTGATCAACGCAAAAGTACAGCGCCCGGGTGTTTGCAACGCTCTGGAAACCCTTCTGGTGCACAGGGATGTTGCAGCAGAATTCCTGCCGGTCCTTCTTCATGAACTGGGAAACAGAGGCGTGGAGATCCGGGGTGACGAAGAGACCAGGCAACTGTGGCCGGCGGCCAAAGAGGCTACAGAGGAAGACTACCGGACAGAATTCCTGGATCTGATTCTTGCCGTCAAGGTAGTGACGGATCTGGAGGAAGCGCTGTCCCATATTCACCACTACAGCACCGGCCATTCGGAAGCTATCATCACAGAGCATTATGGCAATGCCCGAAAATTTACGCAAGTGGTTGATTCTGCCGCAGTCTATGTAAATGCTTCCACCCGTTTTACCGACGGAGAGCAGTTTGGTTATGGGGCAGAAATCGGCATCAGCACTCAAAAGCTTCATGCCCGGGGACCCATGGGACTAAAAGAATTGACCAGCACCAAATATGTTATCCACGGCGACGGGCAAATCCGAAAATAAACTTCGAATCACCCGCTGCCGCTCTGGCTGTAAAAGCAAACCCGCACCTTCAAAAAAGCGTGCGGGTTTATTATGTTCATAAACGCAATACGTGAGGCTTCCCTTTAATCCAGCCGGTATTTTTTCATGGATTCCGTGAAGATTTCACCGGTGGATGGCGGCGTAAAGGTAATAGCATTGGCGCCTGCCTCAATGGTACGTTTGATGGATTCATCCGTGTTGCCGCCGGTGGCAATGATGGGAACGGTTTTACTGATATCCTGGCGGATCTTTCTGACGATGTCCGCCGTTTGTGCTGCTCCGGAGACATTGAAAATGTCAGTCCCCGCTTCCAGGCGGCCCAGAAAATCATCATTCATGGTGGTGACAGTGATCACCACCGGAATATCCACGATTTCCTTCAGTTCAACAATAATTTCATTGGGAGTCGGCTTGTTGAGTACTACTCCGATGGCTCCCTGAAACTCAGCATGAAGCGCAATATTCAATGACCGTTTTCCCGTGGTGATGCCGCCGCCGACACCGCAGAAAACCGGGACATCTGACGCTAAAAGCAATGCCTGGGAGATTACCAGCTGGGGTGTAAAGGGATAGACGGCAATAATGGCATCCGCATTGGTATTTTTAATGATGGCAACATCGGTACTGAAGAGGATTGACTTAATCCGTTTTCCAAAGATTTTGATGCCGCTGCAATCCGAAATGCATCCCGGCAGCTCGATGAAATTACTGCGCAGTGTACCCCTGATTTCAGGTATAAACTTTTCTTTTTTACCATTCTGGTTCACCATGTTTCCTCCAGCCTCCTTATCTGTTTCTTATTCCGGTGGATGGTATTTGTCGATCAAATCCTGTAACGCTTCCCGGAATAAGCCCGCTTCAGTCTTGTCCAGCCTGCGGGACAATTCATTCAGCTGATCTGCCATTTCACGGCGCAGCATCATGCGTTTTTTCACCCACGCATCGTTCTGAGCTGTCTGAACCTGGTTCTTTCCTTTGCTTTTCGCCGTTTTGATGCCACGGTCAACGGCATCCATCAATGCTTCCACCGTTTTGCCATTCTGGGGAAAGGAAGCCACTCCCGCTGAAAACTGTACACCGATTTCTTTGGTTGGTTCCCCGAGCAGCAGCAAATGTTCATCAAAATAAGTTCGTATTTCTTCAATCACCAAAGCGCCTGTGTCTCTGGGTGTGGCATCCAGCAAGACGACGAACTCATCCTTGTATGTTCGACAGACCAGGGCGTTTTTCGGCAGGTTATTCGCCAGAACATGGGCCAGTTTTCGAATCACCTGATCGCCGATGTGCTCCCCATAGAAACGGTTAACGGTTTCGAAATTGTCGATATCGAGCTTTGCGATGGTGATTTCATTGGAGCAGGTACTGATCTTTTGCTGCAGAATATCCAAAAATTCTTTTTCCGGTGTCAAACCCTCAATGTTCTTGATCACACCCGGTCACCTCCAGGGTTGTTTCGATTTACCTTATCATACCCTTCTCCTGTGCTTTCAACTCATTATTAAGGGCTGGTAATTCTATGCTTCTTCATGCTCCGCCTTTTCAATCCTGACAATGTCATCCCCGGCTTTTACGACGCCGCCTTTGATAACCCGGGTGAAAATACCTTCCCGGGGCATGACGCAGTCACCCACTTTTTTGAAAATTTCACAGCCATGATGACACTTTTTGCCAATCTGGGTTACTTCCTGAATGGTTTCTCCCACCTGCAGTCTGCTTCCAATGGGCAGTTCGTAGAGGGTAATGCCTTCTGTCAGAATGTTTTCCGCAAACACACCGGCATCGAGGTTTTCGATGCCCAGGGCTTTTATTTTATCCACGCTTTCCTGTCCGAGCAGGCTCACCTGACGGTGCCAGTCACCGGCGTGGGCATCATTCTGCAGCCCAAAGTTTTCAATGAAGATTCCTTCCTCTACAGGCGCTTTAATCACCCCTTTTTCTTTGCTGATGTTCACTGCAAGTACCTTCGCCATCTCTATTGCCTCCTTCAATTAAATCTGATTCATGTCATCCTTCTGCAGGATGCTTATTGCGGATCCGGTGCAATGATCTCCACCTGTCCGGCTTCTGTCAGGTCATAGCCACCCATGTCTTTTACCATCTCCTGAAACTCCGGGTCGCGAATGACGGCCAGCAGTTCCTGCATCAGCGGCGTTTCCAGCATCGTCGCATCACACAACAGGTCGTAGTCTTCCCAGTCCAGATGAAGGAAATTCAATTCCATGGCTGACGCTGCGGAAGCCACGCCCATACCGCAGTCGGCGCTGCCGCTTTTCACGGCCACTGCTACTGCCATATGCGTAGTCATTTCGCGGTGATATCCGTTCAACTGAGAACCGTCAATGCCTTCCCTTTTTAGATAATAATCCAGAAGGATCCGGGTGCCCGCACCCTTCTGCCTGTTCACCATGGACACCTCTGTCCTGGTCAGGTCAGTGATGCCCTGAATGTTTTTGGGATTTCCCGGAGCCAGCATCAGTCCCTGGCTGCGTTTTACCAGTTTGATCAGCGCCATGGTCTTTTGTGGGAAATAAGCCCTCACCATGCTGCTGTTATACGTACCGGTGGTTTCATCCAGCAGATGCACCGGCGCCATGTGGCATTCTCCCTGCCGCATGGCAATCACACCGCCCATGCTGCCTGTGTGTGCGGAAGACAGTGCCACCCCGCTTCCCCGGTGCTGAAGTTCGTTGGCCAGGAGGTCCATCACCAGGTCGTGGCTGCCGATGGAGACAAGTGTATTCTGAATTTCATCCATGGGTCTTGCCAGCCGAATCGGAACCAGAGATCCTTTCTCATACCCTTCCACTTCCTGGGGAACTGTCAGCATGCCGTCGGCTCGCACCAGTGACATGGTGACACCGGCTCCCCGGCTCAGGGGAGTGGCGATCCATCTGTCTCCAACCCGACCCACTTTGATACGGATGTGTTCTTCATGCTTCAGGGAAGAAACCACGCGGCGAGCCAGGACGGCTTCAATCATTACCGACCCCGGCGGTTTCTGATACTGGTAGTGATATACCAGGGGCTTGACGATTTGCTCAAAAACCACATAAGCGGAGACGGGATAACCCGGAATGCCCACCACCGGCTTGCCTTTTACTTCCGCCAGAATGGCCGGTTTCCCGGGCTTAATGGCAATCCCGTGGAAGACAACGGTTCCCAGCTCCCGGAGAACATCCACGGTGAAATCTTTGGTGCCCGCGGAGGAGCCGGCGTTAATCACAAGCACGTCGTTTTCACGCACCCCTTTCAGCACGGCTGCTTTCAGAAGATCCGGGTCGTCCTGCACAATGGGATAGGCTGTGGTGCGGCCGCCATAGGTTTCGATCAGGCCGCGAAACATTTTACTGTTGGATTCAATGATTTTTCCGGGAGGCAAGGGATCAGTGATATCGGTAATTTCTGATCCTGTGGGAATGAGTCCCACTTGAATCCTCCGGTATACTGACACCTGGGTGACCCCACCGGACAGCAGCGCCCCCATGTCCTGAGGCCGAATGATATGCCTCACTGGCAGGACCAGTTCTCCTTTGACAATGTCTTCCCCCACGGGCCTCACATGCTGCCAGGGTGTCGCCGTACTGCGGATTTCAACAGTTTCATCGTCGATTTCCACCACATCTTCGATCATTATCACAGCATCATATTCATCCGGAAGGGGAGCACCGGTGTTCAGAACAATATAGTCCCTGTTTTTCTTCAGCTGCACAGGTGTGGTTTCCGATGCCGTATAAGTGGTGGAAGCCAGTACAGAGATGCCATCCATGGCGGAGGCGTTGTAGTGGGGTGCCGATAATTTGGCAAATACCGGTGCTGCCGTCATTCGGCCCAGGGCGTCTCCCACGTCAATCCATTCCGTCTCCCGACGGTTCAAAATCCCGGCCATCCGGTTTACGTATTCATCCATCGCCTGAGACAGTGGAACACTGGTCAGGTACAGATTCCTTTTCTTAGCCATCTGATTGCCTCCTACGATTTTATTGAAACGAAAACAAGCCGCCTGTTATTCTTTCAGAAAACTTGTCACTTATATTTCCACTGGTTGTACAGCTTCGGTCTTCAGAAAAGAATGACTTCCACCGGGGTACCTTTTGTAAGACCTTCCTGGTTCACATCCATTTTGATCATGCCCTGGGCCCTGCCCATCATGGACAGCATGCCGGACTTGCCGTGCTGGGGTGTCACAAGTATTTTTCCGTTTTCCGTGAGCAGGGTCACCATCACATAATGCTCACGTCCCGGTGCTGATGGAACATTAACGGTCAGTTCTCCGGTAAGGACTGGTGTTATGACATGAGCATCAGTCAGGTATTGAAACAGCGGTTTCATCAACAGATGGTACACCACCAGAGCAGATACCGGCTGGCCGGGCAGGCCCAGCATCAGTACGCCCTCGGCCATTCCCACAATCGTAGGTTTTCCAGGTTTCACCGACATGCCGTGAATAACAGCGCCGGGTTCACCCATTCCATCAATGGCTTTCTTGGTAATATCATACTCTCCCATGGAACTGCCGCCGGAAATCAGGATAATGTCAGCCTTGTCCATAAAGGAATGAATGGTTTTCTGCAGGATATCCAGATTATCCTTTACCACTGCGGTGCCGCTTAACTGGTACCCGTCTTCACGAAGAGCCGCGGATAAACTATACGTGTTCATATCGATTATTTTCCCTGGTGAAAGAGGATCCTCCGGTGAAATTAGTTCATCACCTGTTGAAATCACTGCCACCCGCGGCGGAACGGCTACGGGTATGTTCTGGAACCCCATACCCGCCAACAGTCCAAGATCCTGCGGACGCAGCCGGTGTCCCTTTTCAAAAATAATTTCCTGCCGTTGCAGATCTTCCCCTTTGTGCAGTATGTTTGCACCGGGCGAAACGGGTTGTTGGATCAGCAGGGTGTTCTGGTCCAGGGCTTCAACATATTCCACCATCACCATGGCATCGGCTCCTTCCGGCAGCATGCCGCCAGTAGGCACATACGCACATTCACCCGGTGCAATGATCACGGATGCCTGGGTGCCCATGTGCACTTCCCCTTTGAGGGTCAGCATGGCCGGCATCGCTTCACTTGCGCCGAAAGTGTCCTGAGCGTTGAGAGCGTAACCGTCCACGGTGGAGCGATGAAACTCGGGTACATCATGGGGAGAGGTGACAGGTGTGGATAAAATGCGGTGAAGACTGTCAGGAAGTGGTACTTCTTCGGAATGCAGGGTCATTGATGAACAGAGGGACATGATCGTTTCCTGAACAGCTTTTACACTGTGGGTTTTTAAGAGTTCCATGTTTTGGCTCCTTTTTAGGTTTTGGGGAACTGTTTAACTGTCCTGCTCTATTGTACCATTTTTGATTTTATCATTGACAACCGGGTGCAAAAATTGTATTATAATCTTTGTCGCGGGGCATTAGTTCAGCTGGGAGAACGCCACACTGGCAGTGTGGAGGTCAGCGGTTCAAGTCCGCTATGCTCCACCAAGACAAAAGAATCGGTCAAAGACCGGTTCTTTTTTTGTATCATCTTTCGAGTTGCCCTGTTTTCAGGAGCCGTTCCAGTTGCAGCAGATCTTCCGGAAAACCGGCGGTGATGTTGATCCGGTTACCGAAACGGGGCTGAATAAAGCTGGTTTCTGCTGCATGAAGAGCCTGCCGTCCAATGAGGCAGGGCTGATTCGGTTCATAAAAATCGTCGCCAATCACCGGATGTCCCAGGTGTTTCATATGCACCCGGATTTGATGGGTGCGTCCGGTTTCCAGGGTAATTTTCACCAGAGAGGCCTCCGGATAAACAGCTTCCACTTCATAATGACTCACCGCCGCCTTCCCGCGGGAATCGACAATCCGAAGCGGTGGCTCATTCTCCGGCAGGTCTTCCTGACGATAAATAGGGGCGTCGATAGTGCCTCTGTACGTTTTTACCTGCCCCCAAACGAAAACCCGGTACGTTTTCACCATCTGGTCTTCCTGCATCTGAAGCATCAGTGCATGGTGGCTGAATGCATTTTTCGCCAGGATCATCACACCGGAGGTATCCATGTCCAGCCGGTTCACAAACCGGACTTTGTAGGTTTCATGTTGTTCCTGCATGTAATGCATCACCCCGTTGGCCAGGGTGCCTTCCCGGATGGAGGTGGTGGGATGGGTCAGCATCCGGGGCGGTTTGTTCACTACCAGGACATCCATGTCCTCATACAGCACCCGGAGGGGAAGAGGCTGAGACTTAAATTCACAGGCTTCTTCTTCCATGATCAATTCCAGGCAGTCACCTGCCGCCAGCTGATGGTAAAAAGGAGCCCATGCGCCGTTAAGTGTGACGCCAGCTTCTTTCTTCAGGCGTGTCAGCATCCGCCCGGATATCTGCCAGTGATTCCGCAGCAGCTGACGGATGGTCAGGTCCTTTTCGGTCGTTTCCAGATGAATGACGATGCGGTTGCAGGTCTGTTCTTGCGGTTTCAGGATCATGGATTCCCTGCCTTTCTGCCCTTTAATACCGCAGTGATAATGCCACTATTATACCATAACCGCCATCATTCCCGCTGCCGTCTTCGTCATTTGACTTTTACCCTGAAAATGTGTATCTTAGGGGTATACACCCGTCTCATCGATTCAGCCGGAAGGAGTTTCTCCCATGCCATCCATGAATGAAATCTGTGTCATCAGCAATCAGTTGAGACGATCACTGGAAACGGCGGAAAGCCTGCTGATCAATATCAACAATCGGGGCTTGGCCGCTTCTGACCTCGTAACGGAGTCCACTGATCTGATCATCACCATTGGAGGGGATGGTTCTTTTTTAAAAACAATGTACGAATTGGGCTATCCCGATATACCCGTTATCTCCATCAACACCGGTCATCTGGGATTTTTCTCTGAAATCAACCCGGATCAGGTGGATACCCTGCTGGACTGTGTTGCCAGCCAACAGTTTTTCCTCGAGGAAATGGCGCCGCTTAAAGCCGATATCACTACCGAAGAAGGTATTTTGAGTGTCTGGGCCATCAATGAAGTGGTGATTAAAAGCAGCCAGGTCAAGGCCGTTCACCTGAAGATTCAGGTCAACGACCAGCTGATCCAGCGTTTCAGCGGTGACGGGGTCATCGTCTCCACCTCGGCCGGCAGTACCGCTTATTCTTACTCCGCCGGCGGCAGTATTGTGGATCCCCGCATAAACGTGTTGCAGCTGACTCCACTGGCTCCCATCAACACCAACTCTTACCGTTGTTTTACCTCAAGTGTCATTTTCCCTCCGGACGCCTGCATCCAGATCACTCCCGAGCGGGAACCGGAAGGGTTTGTCCTCGTATCGGCCGACGGCATTGATACTCTCCAGGGAAGTTTCTCCCAAATTGACGTCTGCCTGGCGGAACGTCGCATTAAAATGCTGCGGCTGAAACGGCATGATTTCTGGAACAAAGTTGTCAAAAAGTTTTTATAGGAGGCTCCGGCCATGTCTTCCAATTACCATCCCATTTCGCTATCCCTTGACAAGTGCATCGGCTGCACCAACTGCATTAAGCGATGCCCCACCCAGGCCATTCGGGTTAAAAATGAGAAAGCCAAGATTATCCAGGATAAATGCATCAATTGCGGTATGTGTATTTCCGTGTGCCCTTACAATGCTTTTAGAGGCGTGGTCAAGGGCTTCAAGGGTGTCTCTCAGTTTCCCGTCAAGGTTGCGCTGGTGGATCCCATCGTTTACGGCCAGTTTAATACAGATATTATGCCCGAACAGATACTGGGGGCCATCCGGGCCTGCGGCTGTTCCGATATTTATGAAGTCTCCCGGGGATCCGATCTGATCACCGCTTTTACGAAAAAGTACCTGGCGCTTCAAAAAAGGACTCCGGTCATCTCTTCCTCCTGCCCGGCCATTATACGGTTAATCCAACTGCGCTTTCCGGAACTGATTCACCACATTCTTCCCATCGACTCCCCGGTGGAAGTCAGCGCTTATCTGGCCCTTCAGGAAGCCATACGGAAATACGGGTTGCACGAGCAGGAAATCGGCATCTATTATTTCACTCCCTGCCCTGCCCGCATTGCCAGCTTCATCAACCCTGTCGGCACCAAGGCCTCCTATGTGGACATGGCCATTCCCATCAAAAGCCTGTACATCAATATCAACCAGCGGTTAAAGGATCCCTCCTCCAAAACCGCCCATGTGAATTTCTACCCGTCAGGCAAAGGAATTGAATGGGCTCGCGTCGGCGGCCAGTGTAAAGCGCTGGAAATCGAAGAGTATCTTGCAGTCGATGGAATTGAAAATGTGATCAACCTTTTGGAAGAAATGGAATACGGCAAGATAAAAAATCTGAAATTCCTGGAATGCCAGGCTTGCAACAACGGCTGTGTGGGAGGCAGTTTAAACGTGGAAAATTCCTATATCGCGAAGAACCGGATTCGCAATCTGGGCAGCCGGTACGCAGCCTTTGAACCCGGCCCGTTCCCAGTGCCGCCAGAACAGTTTATTTTTACGGAACCCATCAACCCGCTTCATTCCACCAAGCTGGACAAGGATCTCTCCAAAGCCCTGCTCAAACTAGAGCAGGTTGAAAATACACTGGAAGAACTTCCCGGCATTGACTGCGGCGCCTGCGGCGCTCCCTCCTGCCGCGCCTTTGCTGAAGACATTGTGCTGGGTTATGCCAAAAAATCAGAATGTGTGGTACTCCTGAAACAGCGTATGCATGAATAAGAAAAACCCTGTTTAAGGACAGGGCTGGTACAGAGCCCGTATGGGAGAACCATCAGTATCTTCTGCTTTCAGGGGCAGGAAGATAAACCAGCCGACAGGATGAGTCGTTTTCTCCAGTCCTGAGAGATTTTCCACAATGAGACAATGCTGCTCCAGAAGCAGCTGGTGCACCGGATAATGATTATCCGGTGCTTTTTCAATGTCCGGGGCATCAATGGCCACCAGGCTGATACCCTGCTTGATCACGAAACGGGCAGCTTCCAGGGATAAATGAGGGTGATTGCCATAGACCGGCAGACCCCAGTACCGGTCCCATCCGGTATGAAGTACCAGAAAATCACCGGTACGGCAGTCGGCAAGCGACGTTTCAAGATCCCGGGGTGTAATGGGAGTCCCTGCTTCGAGATGACTCAGGTCTGCCACCACTCCTCTTCCCACAAAGCGGCTTACCGGAATTTTGTCCAACGAGACACCGCCGGGAATAAAGTGGCTGGGAGCATCCATGTGTGTTCCTGTGTGGCTGCCCAGCTCCCACCGGGTCACCCGGCAGTGATCCGTTTTATAATCAAGATGAACCTGAATCTCCACCTTCGGATCACCGGGAAAAACCGGCATGCCGGTTCGGATGGTATGTGTCAGATCGATCAACATCCTCTTTCTCTCCCTTCTGGTCATGGCTGTTGAGAGCTGGAGCTGGCCATTCAAAAGTCAGGCAGCGCATTTCTCTTTTTGTATCAGATTAACACAACCCTTCGGACTGAGCAAAGCTTTTATCCATACATAAAAGCACTGCCGATGAATTCCTAACGAAATCCGGCAGTGCTTTTCATCGCTTTTTCTGGTTGTCGCCCATACTGATCAATGCACGTACTAGCAGTGATGCGCAAGTTTAATTGTATGGCCATTACTCACCACAGTACAGCATTTCGTATCCCGCTTCGATAATGGCATAGATTTTTTCTATTTCGTCATCCACCAGGGTATCCACGGTCCCTTCATACTGAATTTTTGCTCCCACGCCGCAATTGGAGCTGAGTTTCCGCGGTACAGGCATCAATTCACAGGGAAACGCCTGTTTGCGGGCTTTCCGGCCAAATTTTACGGCCCCGGAATGGGTAAAAAACAGTACCATGTAGTCTTTCATCCAATCGTTCCCTTCAGGATTTTTTTGCCTGGAGCTGTATGGTATCCTCAGATGTCTCAATGGCAACAGTATATCCTGAGTGCTGCAGAAAACGCAAGACATTATTCTTGGCGGTTTCGTTGTCCACCAGAATCGTCACATCAGCCGGGTTCTGCTGGACAGCTTTCTTGGTCAATAAAACAGGCTGGGGACAGGACAACCCGCGAGCATCGATATTATTCAACGTTAATGCCTCCTTTTACCGGACTCGTTACCAAATCAGAATTGAAATAGGCGACACCGGTCATGATGACCAGGCCGACTAAAACGGCAACCTTTCCATTGACACTCGCCCCGGCAGGGCTGGAAGCCAGTGCCATGTTATGGGCAAAAGCAGCGCCCACCAGCATGCCGATGGCGGTGATGGCGGAATCGGTGAACCTTTTTATCAAACAAGTGGGCAGCAATGTGAACCGCGGCAGCTATGACAGTGCCTTTGATGCCGGAGACGTGGTTTATGAAACGCGGGAGTTGATTGCCGAATTGTTCAACGATACCGTTCCGGAACAGGTAGTGTTTACCCGAAATGTGACGGAAAGCCTGAACCTGGTCATAAAAGGACTGCTGAATCCCGGGGATCATGTGCTGGTCACGTCCATGGAACACAACGCCGTTATGCGGCCTTTGACAGGTCTGAGAGACCTGGATATCTCCTTTTCGCGTATCCCCTGCAACCGGGAAGGCCTGCTGCAGACTGCGGCATTGGAAAACCTGCTCACCTTCCGAACAAGAGCGGTGGTCATGACTCATGCCTCTAACGTCAGCGGCACGATCATGGACGTGGATACCGTGTCCGCTTTCTGCAGGGAACATGATCTGGACCTGATCCTTGATGCTGCTCAGACGGCCGGAGTACTGCCGATTGATGTGCAGATCTGGAACCCGGCGGCGGTCTGTTTCACCGGCCACAAAAGCCTGCTGGGACCTCAGGGTACCAGCGGTGCCTGGCTGAGTAAAAATACTGCCAGCCAGCTGCGGCCTTTGGTCGAAGGTGGAACGGGCAGCTTTTCAGAGGACGAGGTGCAGCCTGAAAAGCTTCCAGATAAATTTGAAGCCGGCACGCTGAACATGCCCGGCCTTTACGGACTGCATGCGGCGCTGCTTTGGCTGAAGAAAACGGGGATTCAGTCGGTGCACGCGCATGAAATGATGCTGGCCGGAAGGTTTATGGAAAAAGCAGGCTCCATCAAACAGGTGGAACTGACCGGCCCCCAGTCGCTGGATCAGCGGACTGCCGTGGTTTCCGTTGTCTGTCCACGCCACGACCATGGGGAAGTGGCCCATCGTCTGGCCAAGGAATACGGCATTGCCACCCGTTCGGGAATGCACTGTGCCCCCAGCGCCCATAAGACCCTGGGTACCTACCCTGCCGGCACCGTCCGCTTCAGCTTCGGCTGTTTCAATACCCTCAAAGAAGTGGACCAAGCGGTTAATGCACTGTGGCAGATAGTTAAATCGTAACAAACACATAAAAAAAAGCTTCCAGACTGCCGGTGAATACACCGGCGGTGCAAAAGCTTCAATTGGGTTGCCTTTATGATCAGAAATGATCCTGATATCGCTCTTTTCCAATTGATCAGAGAGTATTATTACTTATTCATGAACATCAAAACACCAGCAGCAATAGCGAGAGCGCCCATGATTAAATTTAAGGACGGAATGGGAAGATCCATAAACTGTGTGATGCCCGTTAAAACGAGCCAGATGGCCAGTAACACGGTCCCCAGATTTTTGGTCATTTTCATTTTCATAATTATTTCCTTCCTGTTGGAAAAAGGATACTTGCAGCGTTGCTATCCCATGAGATTAATCATCACTTCCTGTCATAAAGATACCCTTTCGCTCGAGTGTGAAACAATCATCATAAATTAAAAGAATACCCTTCATAAAATTAATCAAATCAAATAAATGCAGTTTTTTCAGTTTTTCTAATCGGACAATGATAAATAAACAAATGATTTTTCTCATTTTCCACACTCATACCATTAAAATTTAAAACAAGGCTGATCTTACCCAAAAAAAGTTTTCAGGTTACCGGCAATCGACCGCAGCCTGAAAACTTTGTTTAAAAAAACATTTCTTCTCCTCTACAGCATTCTCATAACAAGCAATACGACTACAATGACTACCACAATGATTCCAATCGTGCGATACATATTGATCCCCCCACTTTAGAATTCAATGACTGCAATCCTGGTTATTCCTTTCGGCGCCCAAATTTTATATGCATGATCCAATAGAATGTCTCAACTACCTTTTTTTTAAACATACCCTTAACGCACTCACCTGAAACGACACCTTAAATCTGATTATCTTACCCGCATTTCCGACTCAAATCGTTCCACCTGATCAATCAGGCGCTGATCCAGGTAGTTTTTCACCTTTGAGACCATCCATCCAGGCACACCGCCATAAAAGGCTTCCGCAATGCCGCCGGCAATGCAGGCCATGGTGTCGCTGTCGCCGCCCAGCGAAATTGCCTTGCGAACAGCATCTTCATAATCCGTCGATTCCAGGAAAGCGATGATGGATTCGGGCACTGATCCCTGGCAGGTGACGTCAAACGCATAGGCGGGACGGATCTCCTCCAGTGTCCGATCCAGGTCATATCCAAACCGTTTCTTGATTGCTGCTTTGATGGCCGGCTTGTCATGACCGGTGCGCGCCAGAAAGATGGCCGCAGCCGTGGCCTGGGCCCCTTTGATACCTTCCGGATGGCTGTGGGTGACAGCAGCGCTCCTCTCCGCTTCCGCCAGAATAGAGTCCAGATCGTTCAGTAAAAACCCCACAGGCGACACCCGCATGGCAGACCCGTTGCCAAAGCTGTTGTAGGGTTTGGGGTGCCGGGTAAAAATCCACTGGCCGAACATCCCCCCGTATCCTGCATTGGGATAGGTCTGTCCGTATGCCTGCATCTTCACCACATACAGATGGCTGTCTTCCCTGGCTCCGCTCATGAGGGCGTCCGCCACGGCAATGGTCATGACGGTATCGTCGGTGAACCGGCTTCCCGGCGCAAACAGTTCAAAATCCATTTCCTTCGTCGGCCGCCATTCGTACACTGATCCGATGATATCACCGGTAATGGCTCCCATCATTTTCTTCCACCTCCTTCTTCTTCCATCGATTATAAATACCACCATCCTGATTGGTAGTCTGTTATTGTTTCAATACCCCTGCACTTCATCTGTGCAACGAAAAACTCCCGGTTGCCGATAAAATCGGAAAACGGGAGCCTGTGTATCTTATCTGCCTTTTGGGCAGCTGGTTACCTTTCTTTTTTCATCTCCATGACCAGCAGATGAGCATTATCGATTGCTTTGATCGACAGGTTCTCTTCAATGACTTCCATGGCATCGCGCTCCGTCAGGGTTTCACCGTTGACTTCGGAAGATCCTTCGATCTGGATCAGGTATGCCTGGCGGCAGGGTTCCACTTTAAATGCAAGTTCCTTATCCTGATCCAGTGCAGTCACATAAAAGTTGGCATCCTGGTTGATGGTAATGGGTGCATCGCCGTCTTTACCGGAAATCATCAGGAGCCATTGATTCTGACGATCTTCCCATTCGAATCGTTTGTCACCATAGTCTGGCTGATGTCCCTTACGGTCAGGATAAATCCAGATTTGCAATAATCTGAGAGGATCGTCCCCTTCATTGTATTCACTGTGCCTTACGCCCGTCCCAGCACTGAAATACTGGATATGACCACGGGTAATGGTGTTCTTGTTTCCCAGGCTGTCGCCATGGGTCAGGGCACCATCAACCACATAGGTGATGATTTCCATGTCGTTATGGGGATGCGTATCGAACCCTGAGTGAGGTTTAATGACGTCGTCGTTGACAACCCGCAGGACACCAAAGCTGATATTTACGGGGTTGTAATAATTGGCGAAGGAAAAATGGAAAGTACTGTCCGCAAAGCTCAGGTCGCCTTTCCCCATGCTGCGGTGATCAATTTTTCGTAACATCATGATTCTCCTTTCAATTGACTGCTGATACACTCTTCCATTTCTTGAATGTCTTTGCAGACATCAGATCTGGTCTTGCTTCTTTTCATTTGGTGCGCGAATAGCTGATGATTTTATCATGATCTGGCGAAAGACTGGTGAGACCAGACGATGTTTAAAGATGTCTTATAATGATGCTTGGTGGTTCAGGGCTTCCTGCAAGGTGATCAGATGGTTGATCAATGCATCTTTTTTCTTCTGAGTCATCCCCTTTAGGCTGTCCTGCAGGAAAGCTTCATGCCTTGGAAAGATGTCGGCAATGAGAGCAGTTCCTTTTGGCGTCAGACACACATAATACACGCGTTTGTCATTTGTGCATTTTTGACGCGACACCAGTTCCCGCTGCTGCAGTTTGTCGATGACGTAGGTAATGGTACCGCTGGTGACCAGAATCTTTTCCGCCACTTTCTGCACCGGCTGTTCCCCTTTATGGAAAAGCATTTCCAGTACACCGAATTCACTCAGCGTCAATCCATACTCTTTCACGTTCATCTCAATTTTTGAAAAAAGTGCGTCGTGAGCCCGCGCCATGGCGATGACCAGTTTCAGGTTTTCATTTTCCATCTTCTCACCTTGTTTCTGATTGTTATTTTGCATTGATTATATCTTTATCTCAAGATAATAATACCTTATATATATCTTGATGTCAAGGTATTTTAAAAAATAATAAAAGTGCTCCTTTTCCTGAGCACTTTGTGGATGAACGGGTCCCTCTAAAGCACCGTCTCGTAAATGCGCAAAGCAGTGCCCCATGGTTGGTAACCTGTGCCAATATACTCAAACCCATATTTCTCGTAATACCCCACATGATCAGTGCAAAGATACAGATGAGAGAACCCCCCAGATCTGGCGTCTTTTTTCGCCTGATTCAGCAACAAAGCACCGTAGGCTTTTCCCCGGTATGCTTCGTCAATATAAACGGCACAGACCCACGGATACAGGTCCATACGGCTGATAAAGTCGTTGGTGATCAGCCCTGCGCAGCCGATGATCCCGCACTCATCCTCCAGTAAATACCACTGTGGCAGCGGATTTGGCGTGGTGATGGCATGGGTGATGCAGTCTTCATAGACCATCCTGGATTTTTCGGTCGCCCATTTATCCTGAAAGTAAGAGATGGCAATGTCTTTATAGGCCGGGTTTTTTCTAATGGAGATAATGCGCATGTTTTCCCTTCTTTCATTTATCGCCTGCCGGACAACCAATTAAGTCCAGTCAAATTTTATCCCCTGATCCCGCAGCGCCTGACGCCGCTTCTGATAATCCGGCATCACCTTTTCCACCAGCTGCCAGAAGGCTTTGGAATGGTTCAGATGCACCAGGTGGCACATTTCATGAACCACCACATAATCCAGCAGTGATCCAGGGGCCATGATCAGTTTCCAGTTAAAGAGGAGATTTCCTCTGGAAGTGCAGCTGCCCCATCGCTTTTGCTGGGTTTTCACCTTTACTGCTGTGGGCTGCACCTGAAAAAGAGGCTGAAAAGCCGCTACCCGCTGGTTGATTTCATCCAGGGCCCGCTCCCTGTACCAGTTCTCCAGGGCGGAACGGATGAGGTTGGGATCTTCATTTGGGACAAGCACGCAAAAAGTGTCCTGGACCAACTTCACTTCAGGCACTCTCAGCGACCCATCGTGCACAATGTCCAGGGGATAGCGTTCTCCCAGATAGTGGAAGCGTTCACCGTCGAGGAACTGCTTCCGCTCCTTCTTTGCTTCCCGCTCCCGGAGATGTGCCAGTTTCTCCAAAATCCATTTGGATTTATTTTCCACCACTTCCGGCGTTCTCAGGGGAGCGGTGACCCTTACCTGATCAGGTGCTTCCACCTGGATCCCCAGGGTTTTCCGCTTGCGGAAGGTGACGTGATAGGTGATGGTGGTGCTGCCGCACCGGCAGGTGCGCAATGTTTGTGCGCCGTTTTTCATCAGCGATTTTCCTCACCTTCTGTTAGTGCCTCTCAGTCAGTACCTCTGTCAGCGCCTTGAATCTCTTTCGCTGCCTATAATCACCGGAGGACTTCCACCCTGTCTCTCCCCCTGTCCTTCGCCTGATAGAGGGCTTCATCCGCTTTTGAAACAAGGAGGGAGGGTGTGCTGCCGTCCTGATAAGCTGCAACACCGAAACTGCAGGTCACCTGGCCGACATCCGTGAACGGTTTTTCCCTTAATGCGCTGCGCAGCCGTTCAGCGAGGGCACGGCCGCCTTCGAGATCGGCGCTGGTGGCAATGACCAGAAATTCTTCACCCCCCCAGCGGCCTGCCAGATCGGTTTCCCTCAGTGTCTGCCGCAACACCTGTGCCACTTCCTGCAGGATCAGGTCGCCGGTTTGATGACCATGCATATCGTTCACCTGTTTAAAATGGTCGATGTCCAGCAGAATCACCGCAAAGGGATCCTGGCTGCGCCGCGATCTGAGCGTTTCCTGCTGCAGCACCTGGTCCAGTTTCAAGCGGTTGGGCAGTTGTGTCAGCCGATCAGTCACCGACAGTTTCCGATACTCCTCCTTACTTTTTTGAAGCGCCGCATTGGCCTGCTCGAGCTCAATATTCGCTTGTCTGGCTTCCTGCTCAGCTTCCGTCAGTCTGGTCACTGTCTGCTCGAGCTGATTAGTCATGGCATTGAAAGCACGCGAAAAATCTCCCAGGAAAGCCACTCTTTGCGAGTAGTCCCCGGAGGAAATCGCC
>JAWSUV010000049.1:0-17954 GCA_033549305.1 Bacillota bacterium
GTGGCGGATACTTCTCAGGTGGGCGGCGGGGCCTACCCCACGGTACAGCTTGAAAGCCGCCTGATTCGTTTCGAGGGGGAAGCTCAGGTCATTACCCGGCTGGAACGTTTTTTACGGCAGGGACAACCGGCTATTATCGGCCGTCTTCAGGATAACGCCTATTTACTGGACCTGCGCACGTTGTTCGACGACGATTTCGACAGCATCTGCCAGGCGTTTCAACGATGGATAAACAGGGAGTGACACCGTGAAACATTTAATCATTGGTACCGCAGGACACATTGACCATGGCAAAACCACCCTCATTCATGCACTCACCGGCCGTAATACTGACCGCCTGAAGGAAGAACAGAAACGAGGCATTTCCATCGAACTCGGGTTCACTTACTTCGATCTGCCTGACGGGCGTCGTGCCGGGATCATTGACGTACCCGGTCACGAAAAATTTATTCGGCATATGCTGGCCGGTGTTGGCGGGATGGACCTGGTGATGCTGGTGGTTGCCGCCGATGAGGGCGTTATGCCTCAAACCCGGGAACATCTTGATATCCTGTCCATGCTGTCCATCAAAAAAGGGCTCGTAGTTATTACCAAAGCGTCTCTGGCTGATCCGGACTGGCTGGAACTGGTGAAAGAAGATATCGCCATGACAGTGGATGGAACCTTCCTCGAGGACTGCCCCATGCTGACAGTGGATTCGGTGTCAGGGCAGGGCATTCCTGAACTCATTGACCATCTGGCGCAGGAATATGATGAAATCGAAGCCAGGGACCAGGAAGCTTCCTGCCGCCTGCCCATCGACCGGGTCTTTACCATCACAGGCTTTGGAACTGTTATTACCGGAACACTCCTGGAAGGAACCGTTTCAACGGAAGACACCCTTGAAATCTTTCCGGAAGAAGTGACGGCCCGGGTGCGCAACATTCAGGTGCACGGAGAAACCGTCAACCGGGCATACGCCGGCCAGCGGGTAGCCATCAATTTGTCCGGCCTTAAAAAGGACCAGATCAACCGGGGCAGCTTTCTGGCGAAGCCCGGGACCATGACCGACACCATGATGGTGGATTGCCGTGTGACCATGCTCAAAAATGCACCACGTCCGTTAAAGCAGCGGGACAGGGTCCGAATATACCACGGCACCTCCGAAATCTTTGCCCGTGTGGTCATACTGGAGAAAGAAACCATTGAACCGGGGGAGTCAGCCTTTGTGCAGTTTCGCCTGGAAGAAAAAGCCGCTTTCAAAAAGGAAGACAAGCTTATTCTGCGTTTTTACTCTCCCATGGAAACCCTTGGCGGTGCCGTTGTGATCGAACCCAATCCCAGCAAACACAAGGTTTTGCGGCAGGATGTGATTGATGAACTGGAGGCGAAGGAAACCGGCGGACCTGAAGTGTATCTGGAGCAGCAGCTGATCCGCTACAGCAATGACATCCCTGATGCGGCACAACTGTCAAAGCATACCGGCTATCCATCGGACCAGACAATCGAGCTGTTAAAAATGCTGGTGGAGGATCAAAAAGTCTATTCTATCAGTGACCAGGGGTATGTTCACTGGAAATTTCATGAAACCGTGACAGACAAAGCGGTCGATATTCTGTCCCGTTACCACAAGGAATTTCCTCTTCGGAAAGGAATATCCAAGGAAGAACTGAAAAACCGGGTCTTTCCCCCGGGGAAACCACGACTGGTGGAAGCCTGGATGGATCAGCTGGAAGAAGAAGGGCTCTTGCGTTCAGAAGGAACCACCGTGGCACTCACCTCCTTTAGGATAAAAATCACCCCGCAGCAGCAGCAGATCATGTCTGCCATCGAAGAGGCATTCCTGAAAGAGTTGTTCGCCCCCCCCAGACTTGAAGAACTGCCTGACATGATCCGGCAACATCAAAAGAACATCCAGCAGGTGCTTGAAATGATGATGGGAGAAACCCTGATCCGGGTGAACCAGGACACCGTCTTTCATGAAAAAGCGGTTGCCGAAGCGAGGGAAAGAATTCACCAGTACTTTTCCACCCATACGGAACTGACCCTGGCTGATTTCAGGGATTTACTGAAAACAAGCCGTAAATATGCGGTCTCACTGCTGGAGTATTTCGACCAGATGCGTCTGACACGACGGCAGGGTGATAACCGGGTACTGCATCAAAAATAGCCATCTGTAGATAGAGAAATTCAATAAAGCCTCCGTCTGAGGTTGCCCGCGGTTTCGTCCATGTGTTATAATATTTTCACTGCCCTTCATCAGGAACAGTGAAAGCCATCCGGGAGTAGATGGGTGCTGGTGTATCCTCTGGTCTTCAAAACCAGTACGAGGGGTTAGGAGCCTCTTGGGTGGGTTCGATTCCCACGTACTCCCGCCATTGATAAATGAAGAACGGCGATAACACTACAGTTATGGCCGTTTTTGGTTATGTTTGTCCCCTGAGAATCATGGTATCATTATTCGTAGGAATGACATTTGTTATACAAACCATTCACTGACATGATCAGAATGAAGGAGGATCACATTGCCATTTGAAATGTTCGTGATCGCCGTGGTGATCGTGCTTAATTTTGTCAGTCTGGATAAAATCACAACCGGTTCAAATAGGCTTTGACAAGCGGTTGTTTATACACTATCATTAGAGAGGGAAACCAGCGCTCTCCACTTACTGACAGAAAGTCTAACCGTTTACTCCCGTCCTTAACCATGACATGAGAGCCCGGCCTCTCATGTGTTTTTATTTTTGATGATCCAATGAAGCAGAAGGTACTGAAAGGCGGTGTCGGCGGTGGAAGAAAAACTGGTTCATTTAAAGAGAGAGCTGCAAAAGAAATCCATTAAGCTCACACGCCAGCGGGAGCGCATACTCCAGCTTTTTTTGCAGTCATCTCATCAACTGCTGACCGCTGCGCAGATCAGGCAAATGCTCCATGAAAAGGATTGTCTGATGGATCTGTCCACCATTTACCGAAATCTTGAGACACTGACAACTGCCGGCATCATTCGCCATATTGCCCTCAATGATAACCTTGCGCGTTATGAACTGGCCACGGATCACCATCATCATCTTATCTGCCTGGGATGCAGCCGGACAGAAATAGTGGATCTGTGTCCCTTCCAGGAAATCAATGCCTATGTGAAACACCACACCGATTTTCTGCCCACAGAGCACCGGTTTGAAATTTACGGCTTTTGTCGAGAATGCCGGGAAACGCTCTTGCAGGACAGAGAATCGACACTGGACGGGGGACAGGATCATGATCATACTGGGCATTGATCCGGGATTGGCTACAACGGGTTTTGGTGTGATTGCCTATGAAAAGAACCACTTTCAGGTTATCCAGTACGGCGTCATCCGAACCCCCAGCCAGACACCGCTGCCGGACCGGCTGGTGAAGCTTCGGGAAGGCATCCAGACGTTGATTGAAAAATACCATCCGGAATGCGCGGCTATTGAGGAACTGTTTTTCAACACCAACGCCAAAAGTGCGTTCCTGGTGGGCCAGGCAAGAGGGGTCGCCGTTGTGACAGCCGCCGCCGCCGGCCTGCAGGTTTATGAATACACTCCCCTGCAGGTGAAGCAGGGAGTGGCCGGATACGGGCGCGCGGATAAACAGCAGGTTCAGCAGATGGTGAAAACGCTGTTGCACCTGAAAGAGATCCCAAAGCCGGATGATGCGGCGGACGCCCTGGCCATTGCTATGTGTCATGCCCATACAGGCCATTTTCGGCAGTTGTTTTCGGTCTAGAGGCTCATTTCAAAGGAGTGGTACGGTTGATCGAATTTGTCAAAGGCAGTGTCCATGCCGTGACCGTTGACCAGGTAATTGTGGATGTCAACGGTGTTGGCTATGGCGTCTATTCCTCCCTGGGAACATTGGCCCAGTTAAAAACGGAACAACCGGTGACCCTGTACACCCATTACAGCATCCGCGAAGACGGCGCCAGTCTCTATGGGTTTATCACCCAGGAAGAACTGGATATGTTCCGAAAACTGATTACTGTGACGAAAGTTGGTCCCAAGGCTGCTATCGCCATGCTTTCAACCTTCAATGTGGAGACTCTTTGTCAGCAGATTCTCGCCCATAACCTGGATGCGTTGTCGCATGCTCCGGGAATCGGCAAGAAAACGGCGGAACGCATTGTGCTGGAATTAAAGGATAAAGTGAAAAAAATGGGTATTCAGCCGACGGCAATGCCTTCTCAGGGCACCCTTTTCGATGATGAAGTGATCTCCGCCCTGACGACCCTGGGCTATCAAAAAAGTGAAGCCCTGGAGGCAGTGAGAGCAACGGCTGATCGCGGCGTGTCAACGGAAGACAGTCTGAAAGCCGCCTTGTCCTGGCTAATGAAATAATCAATATCAACTGTATCAATGAGAAATGAGGCGACTGCCGCATGACCATCGAGGAACGGATTTTATCCAGTGACAGCCAGGAAGAAGATTTTGCCATCGAAGTGGGCCTTCGTCCAAAACGGCTGGATGAATACATCGGACAGGAGAAAAACAAAGAGAAATTCAGGATTTTTATCAGCGCTGCCCGGGAACGCAAAGAAGCCCTGGATCATGTGCTTCTTTACGGTCCTCCGGGGCTAGGAAAAACCACACTGGCCAGTATTATTGCCAACGAGATGAACGTGAACATGCGCATCACCAGCGGCCCTGCCATTGAACGGCCGGGAGACCTGGCGGCCATCCTCACCAACCTGGGAGAGCATGATGTCCTGTTTATCGACGAGATTCACCGCCTGAACCGGACCGTTGAGGAAATTTTGTACCCTGCCATGGAAGACTATGCCCTGGACATCATCATCGGCAAAGGACCGAGCGCCCGTACCGTTCGACTTGATCTGTCCAAATTCACCCTGATTGGCGCCACTACCCGGGCAGGGCTTCTAACCTCCCCCCTTCGGGACCGTTTTGGCGTTATCTCCCGGCTGGATCTTTACCAGAAAGAAGAACTGACGCTGATCGTCAAACGCTCGGCAGGTATTTTAAAAGTGCCCATCGATGAACGGGCGGCCATCGAAATTGCTTCGAGATCCCGTGGAACACCGCGCATTGCCAACCGGCTGCTGAAACGCATCCGGGATTTCGCCCAGGTACGGGCAGACGGCAACATCACCCTGCCGGTGGTGAACGATGCATTGACATTATTTGAAATTGACGCATTGGGCCTTGACGGCACCGATAAAAAAATGATTCTGGCCATGATCGAAAACTTCGCCGGCGGCCCGGTGGGCCTCGATACCCTGGCAGCTGCCACCGGCGAAGAAAAAACCACGATTGAAGATGTGTATGAACCTTATCTGATGCAGATCGGTTTTATCAGCCGGACCCCCCGGGGACGGATGGTCATGCGTAAAGCGTATGAACACTTTGGACAACCTGTTCAGGAGAGAATTGGGGAATGAATATGCCACCACTGGGCCGAATGTTAATCACAGCCGGAATCGTTCTGCTGATTGCCGGACTCCTGGTAACCCTCGGCGGCCGGCTGGGTCTGGGAAAACTGCCAGGTGATTTTCTGTTCCGGCGTGGTAATGCCACTTTTTATTTTCCCCTGGCCACCAGCATCATCATCAGTCTGCTGCTGACCCTGCTGCTTAACCTGTTCCTGCGGCGATAAATTCATTCATGAAGAACATTATTTTATATGGAGAGTATGTGAACGATGAAAACCAGCGAATTTACGTACCCATTACCGGAGCATCTCATTGCCCAGCATCCACTGGAACAGCGTGACGCTTCCCGTTTAATGGTGATTCACCGGCATGACGGATCCATTGAGCACCGTTCCTTTGGGGATATCACACAGCTGCTGAAACCGGGAGACGGGCTGGTCATCAATAATTCCCGGGTCATTCCCGCCCGCCTCATCGGTCGAAAGCGCTATACCAACGGAAAAGTGGAATGCCTGCTGCTGAAACAAACCGGTCTTAACCAGTGGGAAGCCCTGGTCAAACCGGCGAAGCGGGTGAAAGCCGGTACGGAAATCACTTTTGGCATCAAAACCCTCAGAGGCATTGTCCGGGAAGAAAAACCGGAAGGCTTGAGGATCATTGACTTCATCACGGAACGTCCTTTGATGGAAGTGCTCGACGAACTGGGAGAGATGCCGCTGCCGCCCTATATCCATACCACACTGGAAGACCGCGAACGGTACCAGACAGTCTACAGCCGTGACAGCGGTTCAGCGGCGGCACCCACTGCCGGCCTGCATTTTACCCATAATTTACTGGAACGAATCGAGCAGATGGGCGTCAAGCTGATTCCGATAACCCTTCATGTGGGGCTGGGTACGTTTCGGCCAGTGCAGACAGAAGCTGTAGAAGACCACCAGATGCATGAGGAGTTTTTTGAAATCTCGCCGGAAAGCGCTGCGGCTATGAACGAAGTCAAGCAGCAGGGAGGCCGCATTGTGGCCGTGGGCACCACCAGCTGCCGCAGCCTGGAATCCGCCGCGCTACATGACGGAAGCCCCATGCAGCCTGTCAGTCAGTGGACGAAGCTGTTCATTACCCCCGGATACCCGTTTAAATGGGTGGATGTGATGATCACCAATTTTCATCTGCCGGAATCAACCCTGTTGATGCTGGTGAGCGCCTTTGCCGGCAGAGAGTTGATTTTGGAGGCTTACCGTCAGGCAGTCGATGAATCCTACCGTTTTTTTAGTTTCGGTGACGCCATGTGGATTGAGTAATATTTCCGGTTTATGAGTGACACCTGATTGAAATAAGCCATTCATGTTACATGAGACAGGAGACAGCATGCGCCAAAAAATCTTTCAGCAAACAGCCGCATCGACCGAATCACAGGCCAGGACCGGTATTCTCACTACCCCCCACGGCGAGGTGCAGACACCGATTTTCATGCCCGTCGGCACGCAGGCGACGGTAAAAACCATGACACCGGAAGAGCTGCGTATCATTAACACCCAGATTCTCCTCAGCAACACTTATCATCTCTACATACGGCCGGGACATGAGCTCATCGCCCAGGCCGGCGGTCTGCATCGCTTTATGAACTGGCAGGGTCCCATATTGACCGACAGCGGCGGTTTTCAGGTTTTCAGTCTGGGTCCGCTGCGTAAAATCTCAGAAGAAGGAGTCGCTTTTCAGTCCCATATCGACGGATCCAGCCATTTCATTTCACCGGAAAAATCCATTGACATCCAAAACCATCTGGGCGCCGACATTATCATGGCTTTTGACGAATGCATTCCCTATCCGTCGGAGCATGACTACGTGATGCACTCCGTGGACCGTACCACGCGATGGGCACAGCGCTGTCTTGACGCTCACCGGCGGCAGACGGATCAGCATCTCTTCGGCATCATCCAGGGAGGCGTCTTCAACGATCTCCGGCAGCGCAGCGCGGAAGCCCTCCTGGCGATGGATTTCCCGGGATACGGTATCGGCGGTCTCAGCGTGGGTGAACCCAAGGAGGCCATGTATCATGTCCTGGAACAGTTGATCCCCCGGATGCCCGCTGAAAAACCCCGCTATCTCATGGGAGTAGGCAGTGTGGACTGTCTCATCCACGGAGTTCTCCGGGGTGTGGACATGTTTGACTGTGTTCTGCCCACCCGTATTGCCCGGAATGGAACGGCCATGACCAGCCAGGGCCAGGTGGTCATAAAAAACGCGGTCCACGCAGACTCATTCCTGCCCCTGGATCCGGACTGCACCTGCTACACCTGCAGTCATTACACCCGCGCCTACCTGCGGCATCTGTTTAAGGCAAAAGAAATACTGGGACTGCGACTGATCACCTGGCACAATCTTCACTTCCTGCTGCATTTGATGGAAGGTATGCGGTCTGCCATTCAGGAAGACCTTCTTGTGGCTTATTGCAGCGATTTTTATAATCGGTATTACGGCACACCCCTGGAATGGCCCCCTCATGCGAACAGGGGTTAAATTCACAGGTTGCATTGACAAGGTACCAGAGATGTTGTTTAATGTAAGGAGGATTGAAAGACAACGGGAAGGAGGTCCATCATGCAACAGTTTTCAGGTTTGATTATCCCATTGGGTTTTCTGGCCATCTTCTATTTCTTAATTATTCGACCACAGAAGAATAAAGAAAAGAAGATTAAAGAAATGCGCAGTAATTTAAAGATCGGTGACGAAATCATTACGATCGGTGGGATCTATGGGAGAGTTATGAAAATCAAGGAAGACGTTCTGACCATTGAAGTTGGTGCGGACAAAACAAAACTGACCATCACCAAATGGGCAGTCGGCAATCTTGCTGAAGGTTCGATTCAGGAAATGGACTCTAAAGAAGCCTAGAACGGAAACCAGTTTACCGGCAGCCGGGGGATTCCCCAGCTGCTTTTGGTTTTTGTGCCTGCATCTTTTTTTTTAAGAAGCCATGTGATATAATGCATAAGGATTCCTTCTTAAAGGAGACCTTCTAATGGCCTTAGATCACATGTATCCACTTGGCAATCTAATCTGAGAAGTTTACAGGGCATGATCCGGTCTGTTTAACCCAGCAGGAGACTTGACTCCCTGCTTTTTTCTTTTAGAACATGAATCTGTCATGGATTTATCCGGCAGGCAGCCCTGGGGCATCGGTTGTCAGCTCAATATTATCGGGATTGAAACAGCGCTGATGCTTATGACAAAGAAAGCGGGGAACGTATGATGATAAAAGCCAATAACGGCCGCTCGCCAACCATTCATGAATCCTGTTTCGTAGCCGAAACCGCCAGCGTCATCGGAAACGTGGCGATGCAGGAATCATCCAGTCTGTGGTATGGTGTGGTGGTCCGGGGAGATATTCAGGATGTGTCGATCGGAACAGGTACCAACATTCAGGATGGTACAGTGGTTCATGTTGGCTATCTTGAACCAACGATTATTGGTGATTATGTGACAGTGGGCCATAATGCCATTGTACACGGGTGCAGCATTGATGACCGGGTCCTCATCGGTATGGGTGCCATCATCCTAAACGGTGCCACGATAGGCAGTGACACCATCCTTGCAGCCGGCAGTCTGGTGCCGAAAGGAAAAAGCATCCCTTCAGGGGTACTGGCCATGGGCTCACCGGCCAGAATAATCAGGGAATTATCGAGTGATGAAATAAAACAAATCAAACAGGCAGCAGAAAAATATATTCTAATCGCCCAGCAGCACAAACAGGAAATGCAGGATGCAGAATAAGGGGGAAGGTACATGAAAGTCAGGGGACTCATTGTCTTTATCTTGATTTTCGCCATTGCCATTGCCGGTATATTTATAGCCGTGAATGGCGTTCAAATGGGCGAACGGGAAGTATTACCCATGCGAGACAGTATCAAACAGGGTCTGGATTTAAGAGGCGGTGTTTTTGTGGTCTTTGAAGCTGACACCAATGCCACGGGCCAGGAACTGGATCAATTGATTAATCAAACCATTCAGGTGTTTCGGCGTCGCGTGGATGCCATGGGACTGACCGAACCGATGATCGTTCAGGAAGGTGACCGTCGGATTCGGGTGGAACTGCCTGGTGTTGAGCAGGTGCAGGATGCACTGGAAATGATTGGGAAAACGGCTCAGCTCGAATTTGTCACGCCAGACGGCGAACTGGTTCTGACAGGCGCGAACGTCGTGAGTGCCGATCCGGTGTATATTGACCGTGAACCAAACCCGGTGGTCAGTCTGGAACTGGACGCTGAAGGCACCCGCAATTTCGCAGACGCCACCGGCCGTTATCTGGGCGATGTCATCTTCATTATTCTGGATGACGAGGTTATTTCGGCCCCTGTGGTACAGCAGCAGATTTCACTGGGACAGGCCACCATCAGCGGGAATTTTACCATTGAGGAAGCATCCAACCTTGCAGCTCTCATTCGAGCCGGGGCACTGCCTGTGACACTTAATGAAGTGCAGACCTCCACCATCACCGCTTCGCTGGGTGTCGATGCGCTAAACCGCAGCATTGACGCCGCCAAGATCGGAATCGTACTGGTCCTCCTCTTTATGCTGATCATCTACCGCATTCCAGGCCTGGTGGCGAATGTGGCCCTGACACTCTTTGTCCTGATGGTCCTGGGTATCTTCATCAGCCTTAACGCAACCCTGACCTTGCCGGGAATCGCCGCACTGATTCTATCCATTGGAATGGCGGTGGATGCCAATGTCATTATCTTTGAACGGATCAAAGAAGAAATGCGCAACGGCAAAACGGTCCGAGCAGCCGTTGATTCCGGTTTTAAACGTGCTTACCGCACCATCATCGACGCCAATATCACTACCCTGATCGCCGGGCTGGTTTTGTACCAGTTTGGTACCGGGCCCATCCGGGGGTTTGCCGTCATGCTGATCATCGGTCTGGCCGTCAGTGTCTTTACAGCGGTGTTTATCACCCGCATCCTGCTAAAATCACTGATCTCCACCAACCTGTTCAAGAGCCCGAGGTATTTCGGCGTATAAGGAGGATTACACATGGATATTATGCATCAAAAAAGAATCTGGTTTTCCATCTCCGGCGCCGTGATGATCATTGCCCTTGTCATTGCTCTTGTGAACGGCATTAACACAGGCATTGATTTTACCGGGGGCACCCTGATGGAAATCGAATTACACCAGGCTGTTGACACCCAGGACGTAAGAACCATTACCGATACTTTCGACACGAATGCCAACATTAATTTTATCGGAACCAGTCAGACAACCCTGCAGATTCGAACCATTGTGGATCTGAATCACAGTGAGCGCACGCAGGTGTTCGATCAGCTGGCAGCAAAGTACAGCCTGGTGGATGACGATTTTCTCCGGGCGGAACAGTTTGGCCCCTCTATCGGCCGTGAAATTCGTGACCGGGCATTCCTGTCCATGTTGATTGCTGCAGCGGGGATGCTGTTATACATCACTTTTCGGTTTGAACTGAGTTATGGACTGGCCGCCATCCTGGCTCTGCTCCACGATATCCTCATAGTACTCGCTGTGTACGTCATCTTTCGCATTCCGCTCAACAGCCCCTTTGTTGCTGCCATGCTGACCGTGCTGGGGTACTCCATTAATGATACCATCGTTGTTTTTGACCGTATCCGTGAAAACCGGAAGACCATGAAGAAATTTAACTATGAACAACTGGCGACAGACAGTGTTAACCAGACCGTCCGGCGTTCGGTATACACATCCCTGACCACCCTGATCATGATCCTTGCACTCTATATCCTGGGCGTTCCCCAGATAAGGGAATTTGCACTGCCCCTGATCGCAGGCATTATCAGCGGTACTTATTCATCCATCTTCATCGCCAGCCCCGTTTGGGTGATGATCAAGGAACGCACCAAAGACCGAAAAAAAATGTTTTCCAAAGCATAAACCTTTCATCCGCTGATTCAGTCAATAACCCGGCAATTCAGTCACAGGGCCATCCTGAGGCTGGCAGCCGGGTTTTACTGAACGCACATATTGATCATTGCACATCAAACCGATATAATGGAACATATTGACGCTGTCTGAAGCAGAAATCTGAATGAAACCGGGAGGGTTAACCATGGATTTAAAGGCAACCATCAGAGAAATCCAGGATTTTCCGAAAGAAGGCATTAACTTCAAAGATATCACCACGTTGCTGAAAGATCCCAAAGCACTCTGTTACACCATTGATGAAATTTCAAGACATCTGAAGGAAAAACAGGTGGAGATCGTGGCCGGGCCGGAATCCAGGGGCTTTATCGTCGGTGTCCCGGTTGCCTGTCAACTTCATGCCGGTTTTGTTCCGGTACGCAAACCCGGCAAACTGCCGGCGGCGGTGGAACGTTATGAATATGAACTGGAATACGGTACCGATGTTTTGGAAATTCACCGAGACGCCATTCAGCCAGGCCAGCGTGTGGCGATTGTGGATGATCTGCTGGCTACCGGCGGCACGGTGCTGGCCACAGCCAAACTGGTGGAAGCGCTGGGCGGCGTTGTGGTTTCCGTCAATTTTCTCATGGAACTCAGCTTCCTGGGAGGCCGGGAAAAACTGAAGGATTACGACGTACATTCCCTGATTTCCTATGATGAATAACAGCCGTCTGATCATCTGACTTTACCGGATAATACCTAATTGAACTGAATGTGAGGCTTTAAAGAACTGCATAAAAGGTACTTTATGCTCATCCATGAGGAACCTCAACAGTATGCCATCCAAGGTGGTGATCACGCTATGCTCGAAAATCTCGTTACCCTGATCGAAGAATACAATCCCCAGTGCGATGTGGAGCTGATCATTCGCGCTTATCAGTATGCTGAAAGTGCCCATGAAGGCCAGTACCGCAAGTCCGGTGACCGCTATTTCTCCCATCCGGTGGAAGTGGCTAAAATTCTCATCAAAATGCAAATGGACAGCAGCACCATCGCTGCCGGTCTGCTTCATGATGTGCTGGAGGATACGCCCAACAGCTATGAAAAGATGAAATCAGAATTTGGTGTGGAGATTGCCGAACTGGTGGAAGGGGTCACCAAGCTGACAAAGATGAGCTTTGACAGCCAGGAAGAGAAGCAGGCCGAAAACCTCCGAAAAATGTTCGTGGCCATGGCCAAGGATATACGCGTGGTGCTCATTAAACTGGCTGACAGGCTCCACAACATGCGTACGCTGAAGTACCAGAGTGATGACAAGAAAAAAGAAAAAGCCCGGGAAACCCTGGAAATTTTTGCCCCCATAGCTCACCGCTTGGGGATTTCCCGTATTAAGTGGGAGTTGGAAGATCTGAGCCTGCTCTACATGGATCCTGACGGCTACTATTCCCTGGTGGAACGGGTGGCGAAGAAGCGGAAAGACCGGGAAGATTTTATCAACCAGGTGATCCATGAACTGGATGGAAAGCTGAAGGAATTTGACATCCAGAATGAGATTTACGGACGTCCCAAGCATTTTTACAGCATTTATAAAAAAATGGTGAATCAGGGACGGGAATTTGAAGAGATCTTTGATTTTCTGGCCATCCGGGTGATTGTGGAGAGTATCAAAGACTGCTACGGTGTGCTGGGGGTGGTACACACCATCTGGAAACCGATTCCCGGCCGCTTTAAAGATTACATTGCCATGCCCAAGCCTAACATGTACCAGTCACTTCATACCACTGTCATCGGCCCCAAAGGTGATCCCTTTGAAATTCAGATCCGCACGTCGGAAATGAACCAGATCGCCGAATACGGGATTGCAGCTCACTGGAAATACAAGGAAAACCAGAGCACCAAGGATACCAGCACCATCGATGAAAAACTGGCCTGGCTCAGCCAGATGATGGAATGGGAAAAAGAAACCAAAGACCCGAAAGAGTTTATGGAATCATTGAAAATTGATTTGTTTACGAACGAGGTTTTCGTGTTTACTCCCAAAGGCAAGGTCATCGACCTGCCGGCAGGCGCCACACCCATTGACTTTGCCTATAAAATTCACAGCGATATCGGGAACAAGTGTGTGGGCGCCAAGGTGGACGGCCGCATCGTTCCTCTGAGCTACAAGCTGAAGAACGGCAATATTGTGGAAGTCCTCACGTCATCCAACAGTAACGGGCCCAGCCGGGATTGGCTGAAAATAGTTCAGAGTTCTCAGGCCAAAACGAAAATTAAGCAGTGGTTTAAGAAAGAGCGGCGGGAGGAAAACATTCACAAGGGCAAAGACATGCTGGAACAGAACGTCAAACGGATGAACGTGCCCGTTCAGATCGCCCTGAATCCCAAAACACTGCATGCGGTGGCAAAGCGCATGAGCCTTTCCTCGGAGGAGGATCTTTATGCCACACTGGGCTACGGCGGCATTACCCTGGCCCAGATCCTTCCAAAAATCCGTGAATACATCAAGAAAGAAGTGCCGGCGGAGGAACTGGAAAAATGGATTCCGCCAACGCAAAAAAAAGAATCGGATAAAAAGCATCCAGTCAAGAAAAGCCAGGGTGTCAGCGTCAAAGACATTGACAACATCATGGTGCGTTTTTCCAAATGCTGCAGCCCGGTGCCCGGCGACGAAATTGTCGGCTACATTACACGGGGCCGCGGGGTTTCCGTTCACCGGAAAGACTGCCCAAGCCTGGCCGAAAGCCCGGAAAAAGATGAGCGTATGATTGAAGTGGAATGGGACACGGATGCCCAGATCGATTTCGAGACGGAAATCCAGATCAACGCCACCGACCGCAAAGGCCTGCTGCGTGAAATCACCCAGATCCTGACAGATCTGAAAGTCACCGTCAACGCCCTGAATGCCCGAACGAGTAAGGATCAGTCCGCCACCATCAATATCGTCATTGAAACAAAGGATATCGCGGATCTGGAAGATTTAATGGTCAAACTAAAACGCATGCAGGGCATCCATGAAGTTTATCGTGTCAAAACATAAAGAAAACATCAGACGAAACAGATAGGAGAATCAGCCATGAGAGCAGTTGTGCAGCGCGTCTCCAGTGCACAGGTCACCGTCGACGGCGCAGTCCCCGGCCGGATCCAACGGGGTCTGCTGGTGTACCTGGGCGTGGAAAAAACCGATACCCTGG
This sequence comes from Bacillota bacterium, assembly GCA_033549305.1. Taxonomy (GTDB): domain Bacteria; phylum Bacillota; class Clostridia; order Peptostreptococcales; family Tindalliaceae; genus Anoxynatronum. The sequence goes on from JAWSUV010000049.1 coordinate 14,467, forward strand.
AAGATGTTCCCTACATGGTGGAAAAAATCACCAACCTGCGCATTTTTGAGGATGAAGACGGTAAAATGAACCGGTCAATGGTGGATGAAGCGGGCGAACTGTTGTGCATCTCCCAGTTCACCCTTTTGGGTGACTGCCGGCGGGGCCGGCGTCCCAGCTTTACGGACGCTAAAGAACCGGACCAGGCGGACGCGCTGTACCGACAGTTTATCCGGATGTGCCGGGAGAAAGGGATCACCACGGAAAGCGGCGTTTTTCAGGCCCATATGGAAGTGGCATCCGTTAACGACGGACCCGTCACCATGATCATTGACAGCAAAAAACAGTTTTAACGGAAGGAGCAACCACATGTTTAAAGCAAAGAAACTGGTTACCGGCCCCCTGCAGGTGAACACCTATATCCTGGGTGAAACCGACAGTAAAGAAGCCATGGTCATTGATCCCGGCGGCAATGCCGGTGGGATCCTGCAGGTGTTGGAACAGATGGAATGGAAACTGAAAGTGATTGTGCTGACCCACGGACACGGTGATCACATCGGTGCGGTCATGGAGCTTCAGCAGAAAACCGGCGTTTCCGTACTGGTTCACGAGGAAGATGCCTCCATGGTGGCAGACAGCCGTAAAAATTTCACTGCCATGATGGGCGGCGGCGTTTCCTTTGAACCGGACGGCCTGCTGCAGGATGGAGATGAAATTCAGCTGGGTGAAAAAACGGTGCTGGTCATTCACACGCCCGGTCATACCCAGGGCGGTATCTGCCTGAAGGCAGACAACCTGCTGTTCACCGGCGACACCCTGTTCATGATGTCCATCGGCCGGACAGACCTGGAAGGCGGCAATCACCGACAGCTGATCAAAGGCATTCAGGACAGGCTGATGACACTGGATGATGCTGTGATGGTTTATCCCGGTCATGGTCCGGAATCCAGTATTGGCACTGAACGAAAATCCAATCCGTATCTGTAGGAGAAGCTTATGGCAATCACTCAGGTTCCGCTGAAAATAGTTCTCCAGGATGAATGGCTGGCGTATGAGACCCGGGAACTGGTGCGATTATTTGTCGATTTGAACATGGTTCAGATCACCATCGATCCGGACATTCAATCCCATTCCCCGGTGACGCCGCCGGGGATTGTTTGCGACTGCGGCCTGGCAGCGTCCGGAAATCAGTGCCGCCTTCGTCTGGAAACGGCTGAGGGGATTACCCTGCGGCAGATTTCCCTTCCGGCAGGCTGGCAGCAACACCCGGATGCCCGCCGGGAAGTCAAGCGGCTCTATCAAGCCGCCCTGTACGATCTGTTGCAGCGGCTAACCCCTGTTATCCTTCCCTGGGGGATACTGACCGGCGTGCGTCCGGTCAAACTGGCTCATCAGCTTCTGCGTCAGGAGAAAGACCCTGCGGGAGTCATTAAACGCCTGACGGAAGACTACCGTGTCAGTTTCCCGAAAGCCAGTCTGCTGACAGACATTGTCCGGGTTCAGTTACCGGTACTTCAGGCGGTGCAATCCCATCAGATAAGCCTGTATATCGGGATTCCCCTGTGCCCCAGCCGGTGCAGCTACTGTTCCTTTATTTCCCAGGCGGTTCAAGGCAGCGAGGATCCACTGATCGCCGCCTACACGCAGGCCCTGATAAAGGAAATGACCGGCACCCTGGAATGGCTCAGTCAAAAAGGATGGTCCATTGAGACCGTCTATATCGGAGGTGGAACACCTTCAGTGCTTTCAGCCGGACAGATGGACGGGCTCATGGCTGCACTGGCAGACAACTGGCCAATGGAACAGATTCAGGAGATTACCTTTGAAGCCGGCCGCCCGGACACCATCACCCGCGAAAAGCTGGAAATCCTGCGACGGTACCGCGTCAACCGGCTGAGCATCAACCCCCAGTCTCTGCAGCCGGAAACCCTGGTGCGCATCAACCGGCATCACACCGTTTCCCGTTTTTTCGAGGCCTGGCAGCTGGCCGAAGAAATGGGGTTTGAGACCATCAACATGGATCTGATCATCGGCCTGCCGGGAGAGGGTCAAGCAGAGGTGTCCCGCACCCTGGCTGCCATCGCGCCCCTGAAGCCGGCGAATCTGACGGTTCACGCCCTGGCGCTGAAACGCAGTTCCCAACTGAAAACAGACGGATCCGGCCACACATTGACAGACGCGGAAGCCGGGCGGATCATGGACCGGATTTACGCCTTTGCGGCAGAAATGCAGCTGTCTCCCTACTATCTGTACCGCCAGAAGGAAATGGCCGGCCACCTGGAAAATGTCGGCTTCTCACTGCCCGGCAAAGAGGGCCTCTACAACATTCTGATGATGGAGGAAAAGCAGACCATTCTCGGAATAGGCGCCGGAGCCGTTTCAAAGCTGTATGATCCTTCAAGGGACCGGATTGACCGAATTCCCCATGTGAAAAACATTCCGCTGTACATTGAACGCATCCGGGAGAAAGGGTTTGATAAGGAAGCCTGGACAGCGGCTTTCCCTGACTGACCAGGAGCTCCGGTGAAGGTGACATGTACCGGTCAAAGAGAGACTATTGTAAAAGGTGGATAGACAACTTTTACGTGATAGGTGGAAGAAGAAGAGGAGATGGTTAAATGGCAGAGCAGACATTTTTTACCCGTACCCATATGTGCGGCACCTTGTCGGAAGCACACCTGGGAGAAGTCGTCTCCCTCAATGGATGGGTCCAGAAACGGCGGGACCTGGGCAGCCTGATTTTTGTGGATTTACGGGACCGTTCGGGCATCGTGCAGATTATTTTTGACCGGGATCTTTCGACAGAAGCTTTTGAAATGGCAGAAAGTCTGGGATCTGAATATGTGGTTTCCGTCAGGGGCACCGTCAAAGCGCGTCATGCGGAGAATCCGAATCTGCCGACCGGTAAAATTGAAATTTACGCCGACGAGCTGAAAATAGTGAACCAGGCCGACACACCACCAATCTACATCAGGGACGACGACGATGTGTCTGAGCTGCTGCGCCTGAAATACCGGTACCTGGATCTTCGGAAGCCTGGAATGCAGCGAAACCTGATGCTCCGTCAGCAGGTGGCCAACCATGTCCGCCGGTTTTTGTCCGAAGAAGGATTTGTGGAAGTGGAGACCCCGGTTCTCACCAAACCCACCCCGGAAGGTGCCCGGGATTACCTGGTGCCCAGCCTCCCCAGCTCTTTAAACAGCTGCTGATGGTCTCCGGTCTGGACCGGTATTTTCAGATTGTCAAATGTTTCCGCGACGAAGACCTGCGGGCTGACCGGCAGCCGGAATTTACCCAGATTGACTGCGAAATGTCTTTTGTCACCCGGGAAGATGTCATCGATATCAACAGCCGGATGATGCAGGCTCTGTTCAAAGACGTGATGAATGTGGCGCTTCCCCTGCCTTTCCCGCGACTGTCATACCAGGAAGCCATGCAGCGTTATGGTTCCGATAAACCGGACCTGCGTTTCGACATGGAGCTGGTGGATCTGTCCGACATCATGAAAA
>JAWSUV010000050.1:0-17289 GCA_033549305.1 Bacillota bacterium
ATCGAGCGTTCAAAAGCGACAGCTGAAATTGAATCACTGCGTCCGTGGACCGCCTTTGATGCTTCCACAACCGACCTCAATGAGCTGGTATTTGCGGGTTATGCCCTTGGATCTCTTCCCACGGCAGAGATAGAATTGCTAACCCCCGTGCTGCAGAATCAGTTCCCCGATGCGGAACTGGAAATCATTCAGCCGTTGAAAGAGGAAACGCTTATTTTGATCCTGTATCATCATGATGATCAGGAAGAACTCTCCGGGCTTTTGAAAAACCACAATTTTACAAAGCAGCCACAGGTGTTTGAGGCTCCTCCTTCCCGGATGATGGCGGCTTCACAGGAACGGATTGATTCCTTGAATCTCGAACAGAGCTGTGTCATTGATGCCATTCGTGATCACAGCCAGTCACTGGATGAACTCAAGCTGATCAGGGACTATTATGCATCAGAAATCCGGAAAGTCCATGGTTCTGAGCAAATGGCGCATACGGAGCATGTGCTGCTGGCAGAAGGCTGGGTGGCGGGTGAGCGGGTGACAGAACTGGAATCGCTGATCAGTTCCTTGACTCGTGAAGACTATGCCATAGAACTAACAGACCCGGCTGAAAATGAAGATGTACCAGTACTTCTGAAAAACAATTTTTTTGTGGAGGCTTTCGAGCCCGTGACGGCCATGTACAGTTTGCCTTCCTATTATGAAACGGATCCGACCCCTGTGTACGCGCCCTTCATGTTCGTTTTTTTCGGCATGATGCTGTCTGATGTCGCCTATGGCTTTTTCCTGAGTGCAGGCAGTTTCTGGGCGCTGAAAACAATGGACCTGAAGGAGAATCACCGGAAATTTGTGAAGCTTTTCTTTTTCCTCGGCTTGTCAGCCATCTTTTTTGGGGTCCTGTATGGCAGTTATTTTGGGGACGTGTTCTCAGGCTTCATCCGCCCCGCCTGGCTGGATCCTGCGGCAGACCCCCTGTCCGTGCTGAAGGCGGCCATTGTCATGGGGGGGATTCATCTGTTCACCGGCCTGGGCATCAAGGCATACAACCTCATGAAGCGCGGACATGTGCTGGATGCGGTTTTTGATATCGGTTTCTGGTATGTCACGCTGACCGGCGCCGTGCTTGTGCTGTTTGGCCCGGAACAGATCGGTCGGCCCATGCTTATCGCCGGTGTTCTGGGCCTGGTCCTGACCCAGGGACGCGAAAACAAAAGTCTCTTCGGCAAGCTGGCGGGGGGATTCTTCGGGTTGTACAGCATCACGGGGTATCTGGGAGACGTTCTCTCCTACTCCCGGCTGCTGGCGCTGGGACTTGCCACCGGACTGATCGGATCGTCCTTCAATCTGCTGGCCAGGCTGGTTGGGTTCAGTCCGCTGGTGATTGTCTTTGCCGTCATTATTTTTCTCGGCGGACATACCTTCAACTTATTGATCAATATTCTGGGCGCCTATGTTCATGCTGTGCGACTGCAGTATCTTGAATTCTTCGGAAAGTTCTATACCGGCGGCGGAAGGGCTTTTGCACCGCTGTCCAGCGAGATGAAGTACCATACTTTAATAAAGCAGGAGGTCAGTGACCATGGGAATGATTGAATTCATGACGAATTACGGCGGGCTGCTGTTTGCGCTGCTGGGGGCGGCGCTGTCAACGGCACTGGCGGGTATTGGTTCGGCCAAGGGGGTGGGCATCGTTGGACAGGCCGCATCTGGGCTGATCACCGAGGACCCGGACAAGTTTGGACAATCATTGATTCTGCAGGTTCTACCAGGAACTCAGGGTTTTTACGGATTTGTCACCTCCCTGATCATCCTGAATAAGATCGGCATACTGGGCGGCGGTGTGGTACACCTCTCCATCCAGGCAGGTTTCTATATTCTGATGGCAGCACTGCCCATTGCCATTGTGGGATGGGGATCGGCTATCGCTCAGGGGAAAACCGCAGCCGCGGGCATTACCATCCTGGCGAAACGACCGGAGCATATGTTTAAGGCAGTCCTTTTCGCCGCCATGGTGGAAACTTATGCGGTCATTGCCCTGGTCACATCGATCATCATGATCACCGGCATTGAGGTGTAAAGGGGGCCGTATGCATGGCTGGGTTGGATCGATTGATACAACGCATTGATGACGAAAGCCGGGGACGTGCTGAAGAAATCAGCGCGGCTGCGGCGGCCTATGAAGAGCGGTTGTTGGAACAAACCCGCCTGAAAGCCCTGGAAGAGCGCCGGTTGCGTCTGAAAAAAGCGGAAGCGGACATGCTGCTTCTCAAAGAGCGGCGTCATTCACGTGCACAGCTTAAGGTGCGAAATGAAGTGCTTCAGGCGAAACAGGACATCATTTCCCTGGTGCTTTCAGAAGCCCGGCAGCAACTGGCTGCAGTAAGCAACGAGGTTTTTTTACGCTTTCTGAAAGATCATCTCATAAAGGCCGTTGAAACAGGCGGCGAAGTGCTGTGCCTGAACAGCCGGTGTGCGGCGAGACTGCCTGACGATTATTTGGATCAGTTGAATGCAGTTCTGGTGAAACAGGGACATCAGGGTCGGCTGACGCTCTCGGTAGTTGACATGGCAGACGGTTTTATCCTGTCCCGAAGCGGAGTGAACATGGATTTTACCTTCAACGCACTGCTTGACCAGCAGCGGGAAGACCTCGAAGCAACACTCGCCAGGCAGTTGTTCGGGGGTGCATAGCCAGTGGAATCCATGCTATTTGCCCAGTCAGTCGCACGCATCAGAGTTTTTGAAACCCGGTTGCTGGACCGCTCTTTTATGGAAAGACTGATCGACAGCGATCAGCTTGAAAATGCACTGAAACTGCTTCAGGACAAGGGATACAGCGACAGGTTCTCCTCCCTTGCCGTCCCGGAGTCTTTTGAGGAGGCACTGAACGCCACCCTGGCAGATGCCTACCGGGAGGTTGATCAATTATCACCGGAGCCAAAAGTAACCTCGATGATGGGGTTGAAATATGACTACCATCATCTCAAGATATTAATGAAGTCAAGGCTTTCCGAACACGAGTCTGAACCCTTATGGCTTCCAATGGGAACTCTTTCAGTTCAAAAAATGAAACGCGATCTGCTGGCAGAGGACCTGAGAGATTTCCCACCCATCATGCGTACTGCCATCGAAACAGTTCAGACGAAGCTGGAGCAGTCAGACGACCCGCTCTGGATCGACCTGCTGCTGGACAGAGCCTGCTGTTATCACATGGTAACCGTGTCCGGATCCTTTGATAGCCGCCTGATCGACACTTATTTACAGCGCAGGATTGACATCATCAACCTGTTGAGCTGGATGCGCTGTCAGACAACCACTGCCGGCAGAGAACGGCTGCTTGAATCCTGGATTGACGGAGGGATGCTGGACAAGGACCTGTTGCTGAAAACGCTCCATGAACCGCTGGACACCCTGATGCAAAAACTGGTTCACACAGATTATCTGCCGCTTCTCCGAAAATGCAGTGAGACTGCCGACCATTCCGCACGCATGGTATGTGTTGAAAAACAAGGCAATGAATTTGTGCTGGCAGCACTGGAGGCAGCGAAGCGGATCAGCTTCGGTCCTGAACCCCTGCTCGCATACCTGGCGGCCAGGGAGACAGAGATCCAGAATCTGCGCATCCTGCTCCTTGGTCTGCAGAGTCACCTCCAGCCGGAGCAAATCAGAGAAAGGTTGCTGATGCCCTATGTATAGGATTGGCGTTGTAGGTGACAAAAACACTGTGCTGGCCTTCAAAGCCATCGGCCTTGAAGGGGTGATCGCACTGGACAAAGACATGGCACGACAATCCATTGAGCAGATGGCCGCTGATCATTTTGCCGTGATCTTTGTCACCGAAACACTGGCAGCTTTACTGGAAGAGACCATTGAAAGGTACCGCCGTTCGCTGGTACCGGCCATTATCCTGATCCCGGGTGAACAGGGTTCCCTGAATCTGGGCATGCAGCGCATCAAAGACAACATGGAGCGGGCCATCGGCATGAATTTGCTGTAATACTCTATGGTAAAGGCAGGTCATTCAATTGAAAACTGGTCGCATTATAAAAGTATCCGGCCCCCTTGTCGTGGCCGAAGGAATGGAAAACGCCAACCTGTCAGACGTGGTGCGGGTCAGTGACAAGCGCCTGATCGGAGAAGTAATCGAAATGCGGGGAGACCAGGCCTCCATCCAGGTGTACGAAGAAACCACCGGTCTCGGTCCAGGGGAACCCGTGGAAACCACGGGAGAAGCCCTCAGTGTCGAGTTGGGACCGGGCCTGATCTCATCCATCTATGATGGCATTCAGCGGCCGCTGACACTGATCCGGGAAGCCAGCGGTAACTTTATCAGCCGGGGAGTCGAAGTCCCTTCACTGAACCGGGATGCTGTCTGGTCTTTCAAGCCTCTGAAGGGTCCCGGCGATGCTGTCGCCGGAGGAGATATTATCGGCGAGGTGCAGGAAAGTGTTGTTGTCGTCCATAAAATCATGGTCCCCCCGGGGGTGAGCGGAACCATCAAAGAGCTGTCTCCGGGCGACTACAACATCACCGACACCATTGGCATCCTCCAGACAGAAAAGGCCGAATTTCCGCTGACGATGCTTCAGAAATGGCCGGTCCGCATCGGCCGTCCCTACCGGAAAAAACTGAACCCGATGGAACCGATGATCACAGGGCAGCGGGTCATTGACACGTTCTTCCCCGTGGCCAAAGGAGGCACCGCCTGTGTGCCGGGGCCTTTCGGCAGCGGCAAGACGGTGGTGCAGCACCAGCTGGCCAAATGGGCGGATGTGGAAATCGTGGTGTATGTGGGCTGCGGCGAGCGGGGCAATGAAATGACAGACGTGCTCAATGAGTTTCCGGAACTGAAGGATCCCCGGACCGGTGAATCTCTTATGACAAGGACAGTGCTGATTGCCAACACCTCCAATATGCCGGTAGCCGCCAGGGAAGCTTCCATGTATACCGGTATGACGATTGCGGAATATTTCAGGGATATGGGATATACCGTCGCCCTGATGGCGGATTCCACGTCCCGTTGGGCAGAAGCCCTGCGGGAAATGTCCGGACGGCTGGAAGAAATGCCTGGTGAAGAAGGATATCCCGCTTACCTGGGGTCCAGACTGGCGGAGTTTTACGAGCGTGCCGGAAAAGTCATCTGCCTGGGATCGGAAGGCCGGGAGGCTTCCCTGACGGCGATCGGCGCTGTGTCACCGCCGGGCGGCGACCTGTCGGAGCCGGTAACCCAGGCCACCCTCCGGATGGTAAAGGTTTTCTGGGGACTGGATGCACAGCTGGCCTACCGCCGCCACTTTCCCGCCATCAACTGGCTGAATTCCTATTCCCTGTACCTCGACAAAGTGTCCGCATGGATGAACGCGCAGATTGATCCGCGGTTCAATCAGTTACGGCAGGAAGCCATGACCCTGCTCCAGGATGAGGCCGAGCTTCAGGAAATCGTCCGGCTGGTGGGGTACGATGCCCTGTCGGAAGCAGACCAACTCAAGATGGAAATCGCCAAATCCCTGCGGGAAGACTTTTTACAGCAAAACGCCTTCCACGATATTGATACCTATGCGTCCATGGCCAAACAGTTCAGGATGCTCCATCTGGTCATGCGGTTCGGTACGGAAGCCCGCCGGGCCATTGAAGCAGGCGTTTATCTGAAGGAAATCCTGAAGCTGGAGGTACGGGACCGGATTGCGCGTGCCAAATACCATGAGGAATCCCAGCTGGTGCGCCTGAACGAGATCGAAACAACACTGCTGGAACAAATCGAGACGCTCATCCGGGAAGGAGGGACGGCACATGATTAAATCCTACCAAACCGTCCGCGAAGTCGTCGGCCCGCTCATGGTAGTCGAGCGGGTGGAAGGCGTTAAATTCGATGAACTGGTGGAAATCGAACTGCAGACCGGAGAAATCAGGCGGGGAAAAGTGCTGGAAATCAGCGGCGATAAAGCTGTCGTCCAGCTGTTTGAAAGCTCTACAGGCATCAATATCAAGGGGAGCAGTGCCCGTTTTCTGGGGAAACCCCTCGAGCTGGGGCTCTCCGATGCCATGCTGGGCCGCGTTTTTGACGGGATTGGACGGCCGCAGGATGACGGCCCCAACATTATTGCGGAAATTCGGGCCGATATCAACGGCCTGCCCATCAACCCCGTCGCCCGGGATTACCCCTCCGATTTCATCCAAACTGGCGTTTCCGCCATTGACGGCCTGAACACTTTGGTGCGCGGTCAGAAGCTGCCGGTGTTTTCCGGCTCTGGCCTGCCCCACTCCGAACTGGCTGCCCAGATTGCCCGGCAGGCCCGGGTTCTCAGCGCTGAAACAAAATTTGCGGTCGTCTTCGCCGCCATCGGCATCACGTTCGAAGAAGCCCAGTTTTTCCTGGATGACTTTACAAAAACCGGGGCGATTGACCGGGCGGTCCTGTTCATCAACCTGGCGGACGACCCCGCCATTGAACGGATCGCCACCCCGCGCATGGCACTCACGGCGGCAGAATTCCTGGCCTATGAGAAGGACATGCATGTGCTCGTCATCATCACCGACATGACCAACTACTGCGAAGCGCTGCGGGAAGTCTCCGCCGCCCGGAAGGAAATTCCCGGAAGGCGGGGGTATCCCGGTTATCTGTACACGGACCTGGCCAACCTCTACGAACGCGCCGGCCGGATCCGGGGCAAAAACGGCTCCATCACCCAGATCCCCATCCTGACCATGCCGGAGGACGATATCACCCACCCCATTCCGGATTTAACCGGTTACATCACGGAAGGCCAGATCATTCTCAGCCGGGAACTCCACCGAAAGGGCATCGTTCCGCCTATCAACGTCCTTCCGTCCCTCTCCCGCCTGAAGGACAAGGGAATTGGCAAGGACAAGACCCGGGAAGACCATGCCGACACCATGAACCAGTTGTTTTCCGCTTACGCCCAGGGGAAACAGGCGAAGGAACTTGCCCAGATCCTGGGAGAATCCGCCCTGTCCGACACGGACAAAATCTATGCAAAATTCGCAGAAGCCTTTGAGCAGCAGTATGTGTCCCAGGGGTACACCAGCAACCGCACCATTGATGAGACCCTGGCCGTCGGCTGGACACTGCTGAACATGCTGCCGAAAACCGAACTGAAACGGATCCGGGATGCCTTCCTGGACCAGTATTATCATGGCGAAAAGACCGAGGGTGAGTCATAATGGCCAAACTGAACGTCAACCCCACACGCATGGAGCTCACCGGCCTCAAACGCCGGCGGGCCACTGCCGTCCGCGGCCACAAACTGCTCAAAGACAAGCAGGATGAGCTGATGCGCCAGTTTATCGATCTCATCCGCGAGAACAATGAAACTCGCCGGGCGGTGGAGGAGGCACTGATGGAAGCCTACCGGGATTTCGGCCTCGCCCGCGCCATCATGTCCAGCACTCTGCTGGAAGCGGCAATCATGATTCCGCGGTCCCGGGTGCAACTGGACATTAAACGAAAAAACATCATGAGTGTCAATATCCCGGTGATGAACGTCCATCACCAGAAACTCGCGTCCGAAGAAGCCTTTGACCTGCCCTACGGATTCGTGTCGACGACACCGGCACTGGATATTGCCGTTGAAAAGCTGACAGCCCTCCTGCCGCTGCTGCTGCATCTGGCGGAAGCGGAAAAGGCGTGCCAGCTCATGGCGGATGAAATTGAGAAAACCCGGCGCCGGGTCAACGCCCTGGAATACACCACCATTCCCCAGCTGCAGGAAACCATCCGGTACATCAAAATGAAGCTGGATGAAAACGAGCGGGGCAACACCATCCGCCTGATGAAAATCAAGGAAATGCTGTACCAGGCCCGGAACCGGTAGCCCGTTCCGGGCACTGTCAGGGTCACTTCATTACATGAAAAACTCCCCTCACTGCAAACGATCAGTCTTTCTGCCCGTTTGCTGCAGGGGAGTCTTGAGTTAGTGCAGGATACCTGTAGGGAACGTTTCTTTAATTTCGTTCTGTTTCTTGAGTTTTACATAAGTTTCAGTGTGGGCAGTTCCAGATCATTCAGCATCATTTTCTTGGCCAGTCGAATTTCCACCACATTATCCTCGAAATCCATTACGTTGCTCACATAAAGAGTAATGTCCTGGTACGTCAGCTCCCGGAACTTTGATGGATCCTTGGGAGAGTTGAAGATCATGTTGGGAACCATGGATCCTGCGCAGGTGCCCGTCGGTACCATCAGACTAATGCTCAGTTTTCCTCCTTTTTTCTTCAGAAACGCATAAGTGGCTTCATCCATTTTTACTTCCATATTTCGTGCCTCCTTTGACCCATGAACCTCATGAATTACGCACAACCAGCGTCCGACACCAGGCAGCGGGCATAGATTTCCGTCGCCTTCATGAGGCTGTCGAGGCGGATCCGTTCATTTTCCTGGTGGCAGGTATCTGTTTCTCCCGGAAAAACCGGTCCCCAGGAAACCATATTGGGAAGTGCCTTGGCGTAGGAGGTGCCCCCCGCCAGGGCGAATGCACTTTTTTGACCGGTGACCTGCTCATAGGCCTGGTGCATTTTCGCGAAAAAGGGGAGGTCGCGGGACACATATAGAGGGTCCTGGTAATTTAGGATCTCGAACACACATCCATGCTCCCGGGACAGCCGGCGGAACTGTTTCTCCAGATCCTGCAAGGTCATGCCCACCCGGTGGCGGATATTCAGATTCAGGATGACGCTGCCATTTTCCAGTGACAGAATCGTCGGCACCACCACATTCTCACCCATGTCCTCACCCTGGTACAGGCTGGGGCTGTTGTCAAACCCAAGGGCAGACCCGTTATGGCAGTCCGCCGTCAACCTGACCAGATCCACCATCCGCTTGAACGACGGGGGCAGCAGGTGTGCTTCCCGGTCCAGTTCCGCCAGTGCCAGCATAATCAGGGAAATGGCGTTCACGCCGTTTTGCGGCAGGGAGCTGTGGCTGGACACCCCCTGCGCCCGGAGGCTGAAACGCTGTCCCACACAGATGGCGCGGCAGGCTGACAGGGCTGTCCGCAGCTGGCCGGCATCCTCGTTCCGGGCGATGATCTGTTCCAGTTGCCCGGCGAGTGCCTGGCAACTCGCTTCCGAATCAGTTTTCAGGGTCATCACAGCTTTGGAAGGAATGGTGTTTTCACTGTCCCCAGCTGCCAGTGCAACGATTTCATGCGCTGGCAGCTGCTCCATTTCAAAGGTGAGACGCACATCCGCGTAGCCTTTTTCGATGTGGTGTACCGGAAAGGCACCGTCCGGGGTGAAGCCGTAATCCGGAACTGCAAAGGCCTGCCGAAAATGATCCATGTCTGTCCAGCTGCTTTCTTCCCGGGTGCCGATGATGAGCTGGATCCGTTTTTTCAGGGGAAGGTTCAACCGGTGCATCAGGCGCAGGATGGTATAGATCACAATCGTCGGGCCTTTGTCGTCCATGGCTCCCCGGCCGGTGATCCACTGTCCGTCAAAAACACCGGTAAAGGGATCGGTCTGCCATTTCTGGCGGTCGCCGGCTTCCACCACATCTACATGGGTCAGGATGCCGATGGTTTCCTCTCCCGCGCCGATTTCAATGATCCCGCAGTCTTCCTCAGGGGTATGGCAGGTTTTCATGCTCTGCTGTGATGCTTTTTCCAGCAGCCAGAACAGTGCCCGGCGGTTTTCCGCCCGGTTCGCTGTCACACTGGGGATCCCGATCAGTTCGATCAGGTCCCGGATCATCTCATCCTGCTCTTCCCGCAGGCATTGAAGCAGTTGATCAATCATGGCCGTTCTCCTGTCCGCAGTATAAGATGGCCGTCCTGGTGTAGACTTCGCAGGCTTTGATGATCTGGTCCAGAGAAATGGACTCGTTTTCGCTGTGGGCGTCCTTCAGATGGCCCGGTCCGCAGACCACGCTGGTGACATGAGCGTAATTGCTGAGGAGGGAGGCATCTGTCCAAGCGGGAAAGGAGATGATTTCCGCCTGCCCTGCTCCGGCCTGGCGGATGCTCTGTTCCAGGGATTTTATCACCGGATGCTGGAGATCCGTCACCAGGGGCCGGTGGAGCATCATCTTGCTGTCCCGAAAAAAGCGCCCCACGGTTGCTTTAAACTGGGGGTCTTCCCTCTCCATCTCCCGGATCAAGACCTCCAGTTCCTGATAAATGCCTTCAAAGGTTTCCAGCGGCGTCCAGCGGCGGTCGATGCAGATCCGGCACCGGCCGGCCACACTGCTGGGCTGGTCACCGCCTTCGATCACGCCAAAATTCAGCAACGGTTCTCCCACCAGGGAGTGGGCGTTTTGGGCAAAGGTGGGGACCAGTTCCTCTTCGATGCGGCGGATCAGTCTGGCCGCTTTGGAGATGGCATTAATTCCTTCCGTGGGTGTGCCGCCGTGAGTGGCTTTCCCATGAACGATCACCTCGATCCATTCCAGCCCACGGTGACCGGCGGCGATTTTCAGTTCTGTCGGTTCACCGATAATGGCCGCATCGGTGAGCGGACCGTGGCGGACAATGTATTCCGTTCCTTCGTTTAACTGCTCTTCGTTGACCACGCCGGCAAAAACCAGGTCGCCGGTAAGCTGTATGCCGCTCCGGTGAATCGCCGTCATGGCTGCCATCATCGCCGCCAGGGCCCCCTTCATGTCAGCGGCTCCCCTGCCATGCAGGCGGTTCCGGTGAATGGCGCCGGAAAACGGGTTTTCTGTCATGTGGTAGGGCGGAACAGTATCCATATGGCCTGAAAGCATCAGGGAAGGACCGCTTCCCGTGCCAGGCAGCACGGCAATCACATTGGGCCGGCCCGGCATCACTTCCTGAGACCTGACACTGATCTGTTGACTGTGAAAGTAGGCAGTGATGTATTCCGCCACCGCCTTTTCCTGGTCCGGCAGCCCGGAATAACTGGGAATTTTCACCAGTTCAGACGCCAGCCGGATGATTTCGTCATGGGTGATCTGCTGCAGCACGGCTTCAATGGTCATGGGTTAATCCCTCCCGATCAGGTGGCAGGCCGCCAGGTGGTCTGGATTGATTACCTGAAGTACCGGCTCCTCTTCCCGGCACCGGTTAAAGGCATGAGGACAGCGGGGATGAAACCGGCAGCCTGCCGGAATATTGGACGGGTTGGGCGTTTCGCCGGTCAGGACCTGCCGCTGGCGGTTCAGGTTGACTTCCGGAATGGGCATCACTTTCAGCAGTGCCTGGGTATAGGGGTGAGCCGGTTGCTTAATGACGGTGTCGGATTCACCGATTTCCATGATTTTACCCAGATACATGATGGCGATCCGGTCAGAAATCAGCCATGCCAGGGAAAGATCGTGGGTGATAAACAGAAAGGCCAGGCCCTTCGATTCCTTCAGCTCCACCAAAAGCTTCAAAATACCGGTGCGGATGGAAACATCCAGCATGGAAACCGGTTCGTCTGCCACGATGAATTCCGGGTTAAGGATCAGGGCGCTGGCAATGGCGACCCGCTGGCGCTGGCCGCCGCTGAGCTCGTAAGGATACCGGAAAAGATAGCTTTCCGGCGGATCCAAACCGGCATCATGCAGGGCTTGGATCACCCGTTCTTTCCGTTCGGCTTCCGTTTTGACCAGTCTATTGACTTCAAGAGGTTCTGCGACAATGTCGATAATCAGATTCTTCGGGTTCAGAGACTGGTAAGGATCCTGAAAAATTACCTGGGCTTTTTGCCGGAATCGACGGGTATCCTGTTTATGGTTGAAATTCACCGCCTGATCCTGGAAGAGAATTTCCCCGTCAGCAATGTCCACCAGGTTGAGGATGGCTTTCCCCAGTGTGGTCTTTCCGCTTCCGCTTTCCCCCACCAGGGAAAGGATTTCGCCTTTTTTAATGGTTAAATCCACACCGTCAACGGCACGGACCAGTGGCTGGTCTTTCATCAGCAGTTCCTTCAGGAAAGACTGTTTCACCACAAAGGTTACTTTCAGGTTTTTCAATTCCACCACATTATCCATTGAACGCACCTCCGTAGTGACAGGCATAGGCATGTGTGCCTCCGGCAGGAGTCATGCCAGGTTCCTGTTCCCGGCAGATGTCACGGGCATAATCACAGCGGGGATGGAACCGGCAGCCTGACGGCGGCCTGATCAGGTCCGGCGGTGTGCCGGGGATGGGTTCCGGCATCCGTTTGGGCCGGTGAATATTGGGAAAAGCCATGAGCAGCCGGTAGGTATAAGGATGCATGTGTCGGTCATAAATGTCCTCCGTGCTGCCGATTTCGACAATCTTTCCGGCATACATGACGGCAATTCGGTCACAGGTTTCTCCCAGGATGGACAGGTCATGGGTGATGAGGATCAGCCCCATGTTCAGGGTTTGGCGCAGTTTGTCCAGCA
The DNA here is from genome assembly GCA_033549305.1 of Bacillota bacterium. Lineage (GTDB taxonomy): Bacteria > Bacillota > Clostridia > Peptostreptococcales > Tindalliaceae > Anoxynatronum. The sequence continues at coordinate 12,323 of JAWSUV010000050.1, forward strand.
GGTTGAGAATCTGTGCCTGGACCATGACATCCAGGGCAGTCGTGGGTTCGTCGCCAATGACCAGCATGGGATCACAGGCAAGCGCCATTGCAATCATGGCCCGCTGTTTCATGCCGCCGCTGAACTCATGAGGGTAACCGCTGATCCGGCCTGGCTCCAGCTCAACCAGTTCAAAAAGCTCTTTTGCACGGTCCCAGGCCTGTTGATGCGACACCTGCTGGTGCAGCACCACCGCTTCCGCAATCTGCTCACCGATTTTCATCACGGGATTCATGGCGTTCATGGCTCCCTGAAAGACCATGGAAATATCTTTCCAGCGCCTCTTGCGGATTTCATCATCGGACAGCGCTGCCAGATTGACCGATTTCAGGTAAATCTCGCCGCCTTCAATGTGACCTTCCGGCGGCAGCAACCGGTTGATGGACAGGGCAGTGGTGGTTTTTCCACAGCCTGACTCACCCACCAGGCCCAGACACTGGCCATCATCCAGCGTAAAGCTGACACCGTCCACCGCTTTGACAATCCCTTCGGAGAGATGGAAATAGGTTTTCAGATTTTCCACGCGCAGCAGTTCCATGATTTATCTCCTCCGCAGCTTCGGGTTCAGGATTTCATCAAAGGCATATCCCAGGAAGGTGAAGGCCAGCACCACCAGCACCACACACAGCCCAGGGGGCAGGAAAAACCAGTAGGCACCGGAGCTGGCGGCGCCGGACTGGAAGGCATAATGCAGCATCATGCCCCAGCTGGGACGGGTGGGATCGCCCAGTCCAAGAAAACTGAGGGTGGTTTCGGAGATAATGGCCACTGCCGTGACCAGGATGGTGTTGGCGAACACCAGGGGGAACACATTGGGCAGGATATGCCGCATCATAATGGTGCTGTGGTCAGCGCCGATGGCCCGGGCCCGTTCAATAAAGGGGCGCTCCTTCACCGACAGGGTCTGTGAACGGACCACCCGGGCGGTGCCTGCCCAGCTGGTGAGTCCGATGACCAGAATGATGATCCAGACGCTTGATCCCAGGATGGCAGCCAGCACCAGCACCAGGGGCAGCCAGGGGATCACCAGAAAAAAATCGGTGAAACGCATGAGGATGCTGTCAATGGTTTTGCCGAAATACCCTGATATGATCCCGATGGACGTTCCGAGGAACATGGAGATCAACGTTGCCAGGATGCCCACCATCAGCGAAACCCGGGCGCCGGAGAGCAGGTTGCCGAAAATATCCCGTCCCAGGTTGTCCGTTCCCAGAAAATGGGTGGTGCTGGGCGGCTTCAGGATGGTTTCCACGGTGCCGAATTCCATGGGGTTATACGGGAACAGCACCGGTCCGATCACTGCTGCCACTGAAAAAAACACCAGAATGACTGCCCCGGCGGTGGCCATCCGGTTTTCTTTGAAGCCGGTCCAGAAGCGTTCCAGCTTTTTTCGTCTCATTTCCCGATAAATTGAGCTCATCCTGTTCTCCTTTATTCCCGCACACGGGGATCAAGGTATCCATACGTCACGTCAGCGATGAGGTTCGCCAGGATCACACTCAGGGTGATCAGGAGGAAAATTCCCTGCAGCAGCGGATAATCCCTGGCTTTCAGCGCATCAAACATCAGTCTGCCCAGTCCCGGCCAGGAAAAAATGGTTTCCACCTGGATCGTGCCGCCGATGACCAGGCCCAGGTTGATGGCAATCAGCGTGATCATGGGGAGCATGGCGTTGGGAACCGCATGTTTCCGGATCAGGTAATTGTCATTGAATCCCTTTGCTTTGGCGGTAGTCATATAGTCTTCGGTAAACACGTCCAGCAGCGTGTTTCGCATGGTCAGCGTGTACTCGCCAATCAGCACCAGGCTCAGGGTCAACACAGGCAGCACCAGGTGCTGCGCGGCATCCTTCATCATGGCGAAATGATTCGGGAAAGACTGTCCCGGCGTCAGCATGCCGGAAGTGGGAAACCAGCGCAGGCTGACGCTGAACACGGAAATCAGGATAATGCCCAGCCAGAAGGTGGGCATGGAATAGGTCACCAGGGAAAAACCGAGAGCAGACACGTCAATCCGGCTGCCTCGTTTCCAGGCGGAAAGAACCCCCAGGAATATGCCGACAATGGTGGCCAGGATCTGGGCCAGTCCCACCATCAGAACCGTGGGAATGATCCGGGCAACGATGATTTCCGCCACCGGCTGGCGGTAAAGAAAGGATATACCCAGATCTCCCGCGAACAGGTGCTTGAGGTAGATCCAGAACTGCACATACCAGGACTCGTTCAGCCCGAAGAGTTCCCTGGTCCGTTCGATGGCTTCCTGAGAAGCCCGGGGGTTGCGCATAATCATGGCCAGCGGATTCCCCGGCATAATCCGAAACAGGATGTAATTAAAAACCAGCACAAAGAAGATGGTCACCAGTGACTGGATGATCTTCTTCGCCAGGTATTGTCGTTTCACGGAACCACCTCGCCCTCTGCAAGCTCCATTTTCTCCAGCTGCCCCCTGGATTAGAACGACTGATCAGATAAAAGAAACCGTCATCATCTGATTATTTTTTCTTTCTGGCAACAAAAAGCAGAATCCCTCCCAATACCAGCACACCGGCAATAATCAGGCCCGTGGAGCCGATCCCTCCGCCGCTGGCGGCAGGGGCTGGGTCAGCCGTGCCGGCTGCAGGCTGAACGTTCAGGTAGTTGTAATTGGTCAGGTTGAAGAAATAACCGCCTTCAGCAGGAATCCGTATCCATCCTGTCCACCGGGATGTGTTCACTGCCTGCAGGCTGTTATCATAAAACAGGATGATGTAGGGCGCTTCTTCATAGAGAATCCGCTGCATTTCCCACACCACTTCACGCCGCTCATCCGGTTCCATGATGGTCTGCTGCTCCATAAACAGCCGGTCGTAGGTTTCGTTGGAATAGTTGGAATCGCTCATATTTCCGATCTGGCTTGTTGTCATGACATTAAGGATCGTTGTCGGGTCGAGATCAGCCCCCCACCCCCAGATGAACATATCAAAATCACCGGAGTAGATCTTGTCGATCAGTGCACCGTCGTCCACCGTTTCAATGTTGAACTTGATGCCTGCTTCGGCCACCATACCGGCAATCATCTGGCCGGCCTGTACTTCGTCGGCGTTGTCTGCCCGCAGGGTCAGCAAAAATTCCAGGGGAGTGCCGTCGGGAGCCTGCCGGATGCCGTCGCCGTTCAGATCCGAATAGCCGGCTTCTTCGAGCACCTGATTGGCCATCAGCACATCATAATCACGCAGCTCATTGGCTGTCGGTTCATAATGGTAAAACCCTTCCGGCGGTACCAGCGTGGTGCCCACACTTCCCTGCCCGGAGTACACCATATCCAGAATCCGCTGTTTATCGATGCTGTATTCAATGGCATGGCGGACAGGAAATTCCTGCAGCAGCGGGTGAGACGTGGATGAAGGATCGTCCCAGCTGTTAAAGGACAACTCGGTAAAGCCAAGCACCACTGCCGAGATGGCATCGATGGTGGCATCGCTGTTGAGGGCATCCAGCTGACTTGGGCTGAAGTTGGTCACCGCATCAATTTCGCCCAGGCGTACGGATTGGGCCATGGTGTCGGCGTTGGCGTAGAGGACGAAAATCAACTCGTCAATGCCGGGACGCCCGTGAAATGTTTCATCGCTGGCTGCCAGTTTCAGATACTCTCCCGCCCGAAACTCTTCAAATTTAAAGGGACCGGTTCCAATTGGACTGCTGTTTGGCCAGGTGTCATATTCATCCGGGGAAACTTCCGACCAGATATGGGCCGGCAGAATGGGACAGGAATTCAGCAGCATATTGGCTTTTGGCAGTTCCGTCCGGATGACCACCGTGGTTTCATCCGGTGTCAGAATTTCTGTAATGCCTCCCAGGTAACCGGAATACATGCCCAGCTCGTTCTCCAGCAGAAGCTCATAGGTGAATTTCACATCCTCTGAAGTAAAGGGTTCGCCGTCGTGCCACTGCACATCATCCCGCAGGGTAAAGGTCCACTCCAATTCGTCGTCACTGATCTGCCATTCCTTCGCCAGTCCCGGAACGGTTTCCAGGTTTTCATCCAGCATCACCAGGGAGTCATACAGCAGCTGGAAGACTTCATAGCCGATCTGGCTGTAAGAAATCAGTGGGCTCAGCGAATCCACCTCCACCGTCACGCCGATGCGCATGGTATTCGGTGCCTCCTGTGCACCTGTGGCAGGTGCTGTCAGCATCATCACCAGCAAGACCAGTATCATCACCATTGATACTTTCTGTTTTCTTTTCACGGTTCTTCCTCCCTTTTTCTTCGCTCCCGGTTATTCTTTCCGCGTCCCATGGTCTTGCGATCCTCTCTGCACGCATTGCTTCTTATGGTTCCACAGCGCTTTCCAGTATCTCCAGCTCTTTTTTGTCGGCATTAAGCCGTACCCGAACCCCCAGTGGCAGTGTGGCCATATCCTTTGTATGGCCAATGGGAAGTCCGTAAATGGCAGGTATTTTCAGCGGCTTCAGATATTCCTGAAGGAGATCTTCCGTACTCAAATCCACATAATATCCCGGATTATGCTGGCGCGGCCGGCAATTGATGCATTCCCCCACCACAATGCCTGCAGCCTCCCTTAGTTTGCCGGCATTGGCCAGGTGAGTGAGCATATGATCGATGATCCACGGCTCGGTGTCCAGCTCTTCGATAAAGAGTATTTTACCGGCAGTCTCGATTTCATAGGGTGTTCCGAGGGTCGCACAGACCAATGTCAGATTACCGCCTGTTAGAATGCCTTCGGCTTTTCCCGGATAAATCAGATCGATGTATTTTTTCTCATCTGCCAGATGAACCACACCCACTGGCTCAGGCTTTGTCAGGACACTGAACAGTGACTCCTGGGTGTAGCTGGTGAGTTCTTCCGGATTAAAACGCGACATACTCGGGCCGTGGAAGGTGCCCAGTCCGGTTTTTTTAAGAATGGCCAGATGAAGGGAAGTGAA
>JAWSUV010000051.1:0-17017 GCA_033549305.1 Bacillota bacterium
CGCTGCCGCATAGTCGTGGATCACCTGGATTTCACGGTGCCACTGGGCCATGTCGCCGAACTGGGGCCACCGCCGGACATTCCGGGCCATTTCCGGGGCCAGGATCCGGGTGAACCGATCGGCTTCACGCTGCACGTGCGCCGGCTGGTACACGGTGTTGAGCAGGTCCGCCATCCGGCCGGCAAACCGGTTTCGGAAAGTGTCGCTGCGAGACAGTTTTTCAAACAGCTCCGACTCTTCCGCCAGCCAGGTGACAGTGTCGTGGGTTTCGTTGATGTACCCCAGAAAGTTGAAGGAATAGTCCAGGTCGAAGAAAAGCCAGCGCCAGCGGCCGTCGTGGCCGGCAGGGGCGCCGGGATCAAAGCCTGGTGTCCGTTTCCGCCAGACCCGCATGTTGTTGGTGATCCAGTCGATGTTGGCAGCATACAGATGGCCCGTCAGGTAGTCGAACCAGTGGTCCATGTCCATCAGGCTCTCCGCCAGCTGGTAGCGTTCCTCCTCATTCAGCACAAAACCGGTGATCCGGCTCATGTGCTGCTGGTATTCCTCCAGGTCACGGGCATTTCCCGCTTCCACTTCCCAGCCCCGCTCGTTGATGAGCACCACCTCTTCCTCTTCGAGGCCGTAGTGCTCCGCCAGGTAGTATTCGTCCAGCCGCTCCCGCAGGTGATGCAGGCCCCAGTATTCGCCGTTGAGGTACACCACGGCCGGCCGAACCGCCTGGATGTCCTGGGACAGACCGCTCACCAGGTGGTGCATCAGGGCATCCCGGAACAGGGTGTAGCTCCAGTCGTTGCCGGAATTGCGCAGCAGGAGCCGCTTGAAGCGGTTCATGGGGGTGCCGTCACCGCTTCGGGAATAGCCGGGGAAAGCAGGGTATTCAAACCAGTTCTGCTCGTCGTATTCAGCCCGGGCGTAGAGGCGCAGGGTCTTCTGGACCCAGGCACGCGTGAAGCCGCCATGGATCCGCAGGCCGATGTTCTGGGTGAAGCCGGTGGTGCCGTCCGGTTCCAGCAGGGTGATGTGCGCTTCCCGTTCCCAGTCCATGCCGCGCTGCAGATAATTGGCCGGGGAGTTGCCCAGCACCCGCTCATCGGGGTTTTCCCGGCGCCACTCCCGGTAAAGATTGCCAGGCACATAGATGCCGGTTTCATCACTGAAGAAGCCTGCCGGATCGGTGATAAGCATCACCAGCACCGGGACCGGATCACTGGCGGTTCCTGAGGCTTGTGGAACAGTGTCCGCGCCGATCAGATAGGTGTGGCCCGCCGCCCGGCTGCTTTCGCCCAGTTCGTTAACGGCAATCGCCCGCACCACGGGGTGGCGAAGCCATTGGCCCAGGGGAGGCGTCCATTCATAACGGTTGTAGCCCCATTCGGCGTACAGTTCATCGGAAGTGGTGGGAATGTGCATTAACTTTGGATCCGCCGAAGCCGCCAGAATCAAAGGGTTCTCATACACGGGAGAATCCTGTGTGGGGGTTGTGCCGTCCAGGGTGTAGTGGACCGTGGTACCCAGGGGCGCTGTCAGGGTCAGGATGATGGGACCATCATAGACCCCGGTTTCATGGGAGAAACCGGGCTCCTCCAGGGTATAGGGGTGGTCTTCAGCCGGTGGCAGCGCCGGACCGGTGTCGGGCAATAGAAAAAAAACAGCGGCTGTCAGAATCACTGCCGCTGTCGCCAGAAGGAACAGCATAAATGTATTGTTGGTGGTGCGCTTCGGTTTTGATCTCATGGCTTTCTTCCTTATAAATTATTTCTCATTTTCTGCCAGTACAAGATAAGCGATGCCTACACCTAATGAAACTAAACTTAACACAACTAATGTGTACCCAGTATAATCAAGCATAGCACTAAACAACCAGCTGTTCCATGAGGATACTCCTGAACCGAAAATGGCAGCGCTAATATATCTCATAGAGAATAAAAATGCGGCTATGAAGCAAAAGGATACTCCTGCGCTTCTTCTACTCAATCAAAATTCCTCCTTGTGTCGTATAGTTCTGTTTCTATGAACTATTCCCTGTTCCCTGATAATTGTCCTACTCGTATTCCTGTTGGTCCAGCAGCAATGCCACGTTCAGGTTGCCGTTTCGTTCCCGGATTTCGTCAATCATGTCCTTTTCACTGATGCCCCGTTTCATTTTCACGCTGTACACCACTTCAAACATGGTGCCCAGGCTGACGGTGCGCACGCTCATAAAGGTGTTTTCGTCGGTGTATTTGTGCAGCACATCGTCGTAGAGGCCTTCGTAGTTCAGGTTTTCCGGAATGGTGATTTTCAGCAGCTTCAGTTTGTCCACTTTTCGGCCATAGTCTGTGGTTTCCAACAGCACAATGATCAGGGAAAGCACAACGGACAAAATGGCGGCTGCAGTGAACAGGCCCGCCCCGCAGGCCAGGCCCACACCCATGGAAAAGAACACGTAGGCCACATCGCGGGGATCCCGGATGGCGCTCCGGAAGCGGATGATCGACAGGGCGCCCGCCAGGCTGAAAGCCCGGGCGATATTGCTGCCGATGACAATGATGATGACGGAAATGGTGACACCCACGATGATCAGGGTGTGGACAAAGCTCTGGGAATAGAACCGGCCCCGGTGGGTCCGTATGTAGCTGTAACTGATAAGCACCTGGAGGGCAAAACACACCAGCACCGTGAAGATGACTTCGACAGCGGTGGCACGGGCGCCGATTTCGTTCAGCTGCAGCAGGTCGATCAGTTCATTCATTTAGGCATGCCTCCTGTCGGTTCTGGCTGCGGTGTCGTTGACCTCCGGCGTGTTGTAGCTGGTGGAATACTTGGAAAACGCCTGCTTGCGGCAGGAGAGCTGTGAGAGCATCCGGGCCAGCCACAGGGGAATGGCGCCGTTGGATTTGACCTCCAGCACCACCCGGTCCATGGGCAGGTAGAGGGAAGCGGATGCCGTTTCATGCAGGTGCAGCAAAGTGGTGCGCTGGGTCAGCTGCCGGTCCATGGTGACCCGCAGGTTTTCGTCAAAGATGCCCACATGGGCCTGGCGCAGGTAGGAGATGACCACCCTGGGCTGGAGCCGGTAGTGTTCGCGGAGAAAGTTGATTTCCCGGAGAATGGGGGCTTCCAGCGGAAAGGCTTCGCTCAGCTCCGGCAGTGTCATGCGGCCTTCCAGCCAGGCGTACGCGGCGCCCAGGGTCAGCCTGGCCCGGCGCTTGTTGACATAGCCCTCAAATTTCTTCTTGATCTCGAAAAAACAGGGGTCGAGCAGCGTGGGGTGGTTATACACGCGCAGGCGGAGCTTCTGCCGGAACTGCTCTTCCCGCAGGTATTCTTCATGAAAGAGGTTTTCCGCCGTGTCGAAATACAGGCTGCTGATGCGGTAGTGAGCCGCTTCATCCGTGTGGCGGTCCCGCTTCATGTGGGGCTGAATGGTTTTCAGCACTTCCTGGGCGGTGTCCTCGGAAATCACGTATTTAAATTCATGGCGGTTGAAAAACCGCTCATCGAAGCTGCCGGTGCCGCTCATAAACAATCTCCTTCTGTTCAGGGTCCCTGTATAAGCTGTTGCTGCTGATCCGTTGAATCACTACTATTATAAGCCACTGAGCCCATTCCGGCAAGGGCATTCCGCCGCCAATGGAAAAACCCCGCCGGATGGCTGGCACCCGACGGGATTTCAATGTTGAAATGGGTTAGTTCATGGGCTCCTGGTTATCAATGACAATCTGGTTTTCAAAGAAATAGGCGTTGTTCAGGGGGACCACTTCCTTGAAGAAGTGCAGCGGCACGAAGGTGCGGCCTTCCCGGATTTCCGGTGCGGTGCCCAGGGTCACGGGTGCCTCTTTGCTCATGTCCACATAGGCATCCTGGCCGATGGTCACAGTGAAGCTGTCGGAGAGCATCACCATCTGCAGGTCGGCGTTCCACATCACGTGGCAGCCCAGGGCTTCGGCGATGTGCTTCAGGGGCACCATGATGACGCCGTTTTCTGTGGTCCAGGCTGCCGGGGCATTGTCGATCAGGGTGTGTTCCACCACGAGCCCGGCACCGGACACATCCGGCACATAGTGGCCGCTGATGATCTCTGACACCGCGCCCTTATCTGCGTCAACCGGAACTTCCGAAATAGGCGGAACGGCTTCTCCCCCGCCAGACAATTCTTTCTCCGTCAGGACAATCACTTTCTCCGGTCTTGTCTGGGCCGGAATGCTTCTGGTGGAAGCGCCGTACATCACAGCCAGGGTCCGGTTTTTCAGTGATCCTTCAAAGACTTCGCCGTTGGGCAGCTGTACCAGGGTTTCCTCAACGATAATGAGCATCAGCCGGTTGCCGGTGTCAACCAGGTCGTTGTCGAAATGACCCACAAACAGGTTGGTATCCCCTGTTTCAACCCCTAACGCCGCGGCGGTGTACTGAGGCGGGTAAATCATTTTTATGGGCGCGTTCCGGTCATAGAAGCCGGTGACGGTGTCTCCGACCACAGGCCGTTCATCGGTGAAAAAGACGGTGGTTTCGGTGACGGTGAAGCTGAAGGGCTCGCCTTCCGTTCCTTCCATGACCGCCCGGTAGACATTTTCGCCGGCCTGGGGCAGGGAGATGATTTCCTTCACCACGCCGGAAAGGCCGGTGTAGGCGGGGGGCGCATCGATCATTTCTGCCTCCAGGCTGTCAACCGGCTTTAACACCCGGTCCACCGCGAAGTCCTGCGCACTTTCCATGGCAAAGGCAGCCATTCCGCCCAGAGACAGCAGGGCCAGGACCAGTCCAAGGACCAGGGGTCTTATCATTTTTGTATTCCATTTCATCATATTCATAACTCCTTCCAAAATGGTGTTTTCAGTGTCATAGACGAACCCGGCGGTCATTTGGTTGCAGCCGCCGTTCATTTTTTGATCGCAGCGTCCACAGCGTTTTATCCGGAATCCATCGTTCATTCCCTTGAACGCCGCATATTGACACTCACCCTGGATTCTGGTAGACTCATTAAAAATCGTCTTTTAAGGTGGTACCGTGAGATCACTAAAGAGCATCGAAAAACCAGGAACAGCCGGGCGCCTGCATTGGCAGCCGTTCAGCCCCTTCCCAGGCCAGTCGGCTGCTTATCGATCCCATGGTAAGCGGTTTTTTTAATGCTTTGGCCGGCTGGGCAGGAATTGCGGAAACAGATAAGGGTATAGATAGAAGGAGGAGCACTCATGGCATGGAACACCAAATCACTGATACTGGATAATGAAAAGATCAACCGATCCCTGACGCGCATGGCCCACGAAATCATTGAAAAGAACCGGGGCGTGGAAGAAGTGGTACTGGTGGGGATCCGCACCCGCGGGGTTCCCCTGGCCAAACGCCTGCAGGAGCGCATCCGCGACATTGAAGGGGTGGAAGTGCCCCTGGGCGAGCTGGACATTACCTATTACCGGGATGACCTGACCACCCAGAGTGAGAAACCGCAGGTGCAGCCTGCCGACCTTCCCTTTTCCGTCATTGGTAAAGTGGTGGTGCTGGTGGATGATGTTCTTTTCACCGGGCGCACCATCCGGGCGGCTCTGGATGCCCTGATGGACATGGGCCGGGCCCGAAAAATCCAGGCGGCGGTGCTGGTGGACCGGGGTCACCGGGAACTGCCCATCCGGGCGGACTACGTGGGCAAGAACGTGCCCACCTCCAGCAGGGAAATGATTGCCGTGGAACTGATGGAGACCGACGGCCGGAACCAGGTTGTGATTAAGGAACAGGAAGAGGCATAAATCGGCAATATCGTTGACATGGCACGGGATTCGAAGAGGAGGAGTGAAGGAATGAAAATCATCAGCGAAGCAATGGCGAGAGAAAAAATCATTGTCGCCCTGGACACGGATGACGCAGACCAGGTGCGTCAGCTGGTCAAAGCCCTGGGCAACCAGATCGCCTGGTTCAAGGTGGGCATGGAGCTCTTCTACAGCGGGGGGATTTCCATGGTGCAGGAGCTGCATAAAATGCATAAAAAAGTCTTCCTGGACCTGAAATTCCATGACATTCCCCATACCGTCGGGGGCGCGGCACGGGCAGCCACCCGGATGGGCGTGGGCATGTTCAATGTCCATGTGGCCGGTGGGTACCAGATGATGAAGCAGGCCAAAATCAACAGTGTGGAAGAGGCGGAGCGTCAGGGCATCCGGCCGCCCATTGTGCTGGGCGTGACGGTTCTCACCAGCATGGACCAGGACTCCTTCAAGAATGAAATGGGGTTTAACGGCACCATCAACGATAAGGTGATCCAGTGGGCAGTGCTGGCCAAAGAAGCCGGCCTGAACGGGGTGGTCGCCTCTGCGCAGGAAGCGGCCGTCATCCGGGAGAAATGCGGTCGTGATTTCCTTATCGTGACCCCGGGCATCCGCCCCGTTGGCAGTATCCCGGACGACCAGTTCCGTGTGATGGATCCTCCTTCAGCATTGAAGGCCGGTTCCGACTACCTGGTGATCGGCCGTCCCATCACCAGGGACCCCGTGCCAGCCGCGGCAGCAGCCCGCATCATCGATTCCATTACCAAGGATTAACCCAACAGGAGGCGGTTTCATGTCCAGTAGACTCACCCAGGAAGCAGTGCTCGCCATCTTCACTGAATCGGAAGCACTGCTCCAGGGCCATTTTCTCCTCACTTCCGGCAGGCACAGCGACCGGTATGTTCAGTGCGCCCAGGTACTGAAATTTCCCTGGCACACCGAAAACCTGATGGCTGCCCTGAAGGAAAAAATCCAGCAGGAACAGTCACTGGAGCCTGTCGACCTGGTGGTGGGGCCTGCCATGGGCGGCGTGATCGTGGCCTATGAAATGGGCCGCCAGATGGGCGTTCCGGCTCTTTTCACTGAACGGGAAAGCGGCACCATGACCCTTCGCCGGGGATTCCGGATCAGGCCGGGACAGCGGGTCCTGGTGGTGGAGGATGTGATCACCACCGGCGGATCCCTGCAGGAAGCCATCGAATGCGTTCAGGCGGCCGGCGGGATCGTTGCCGGAGCTGCGGTGCTGGTGGACCGCAGCGGCGGCAGGCACCAGATCACGGTGCCCGTCACCTCGCTGATGACCATCGACATTCAGACCTACGAACCCGGTGACTGCCCCCTGTGTGCCCACAGCACACCTCTGAAGCCTGGAAGCCGAAGTCTGGCGTAAGGCGAGAGCCTGCACCTGATAAAGTACAGGGTTCTCTGTCATTTGCTAATTGGTTGAATTATGAATCGCCATAATCGCGTCCATTGAATTTTGAAGCTGTCTGAAGCATTTTTTCAGGCAGCTTTTATTTAGGGAAACAAGATTTCACCGGAATTCAGATGGAATCATTGAGGACTCAGATAGTAAATCTAAATTCAGACAGATTTCACTATTTCGCTGGTCACCATCATATTTCAGTCCGCTTTGTGTGAAGACGAAAGGGTATATAATCTAATAGATTCATAAAGAGTTTCATCTTTTTTTTCTAAAAGGTCCCTAAAATTAAGCTTCATTACGTATGTATAAGTGAAAGGCTCAAAGGCGACATAATGGGTCTTTCGGCGAATGGATTCAGAAAAAAACAGGCGCAGCATAGATTCCAGAAAGATGAAGCTGAATGACGCCTGTCATAAAGAGTTTAAGGTAAAGACGAGGCAGTTAATTTGAGGAGGAGGAATGCAGTATGAAGCGATTATTTAAACGCAGTGCAACAGTTCTGCTGGTACTGGTGCTGATTTTTTCGATGACAGCGATGAGTGTCAGCGCTTTTACACCGCCGGGACAGTTAAGAAAAGCGGAGCGCGCCGGTGAACTGGAGCAGCAGCAACATCAGTGGCGTATCTTTAATGAAGAAGGTCTGGCTCAGTTTTTCCGTTTGATGCCTGAAGGCATCAGAGGAAAATTCATCCCGCCGGGTTTGTTGGATAAGGGTGGATTGCCACCGGGCATTCAGCAAGTATTTGGAACTGATCCTGAAAATTGGCCGCCGGGAATCAGAATGCGGTTTGGGGATGCAATTGATTGGAATGACGGACGTTGGAATGAAAGAGAAAAAAGAGAAGTGACGGAAGTATGGAACCGTGACGATCTGGAAGATGCTATAGATGAAAAGGCTGAAGAAATTAAACTGATGAGAGACATCACCATTTTTGAAGCATTGCTGATTGACTGGGATCTTTACCTGGATGGCAATGGCTTTGAATTGGGAACTACAAGTCCTTTTGATGATGATTGGATGATTGAAGTAATTGATGATGCCCATTTGAGAGTACGTAAACTGACAATCAATGGATATAATGAGTCAGGTTTAGAAGGATTAATTAAGGTTGAGGAAGATGCAACGCTGACAGCAGTCGATAATGAGTTGTATGACGCACCAATCGGAATTGCTTTCTGGCTGGATGTCGACCTGGATGATCTCGACGATGACGACCTGGAGGAACTGCTGGAAGAACTGGAAGAGAAGGCAGATGATCTTGAAGACAACAACAAGTTTGATGATGTCGACGAACCGGTAGTCTATTACGATGAAAACGACAACATGATCTATCCTGAAGAATAAAGCAGTAGAACAATCAACATCAAAAGATTTATTTAATGCTGCAACTCAGACAGATGCATCACGGATGCATCTGTCTTTTTCTCTTGAAAGTACTCTATTCATCTAAGGATTCGTTTCTCATAACTTCCAGTAAACACGCATCATTCCAAATAATTCACAACTAAGTGAATATAATCCCCCACAAAGGCTATAAATAGTGTATAATGTACGTATCGGGAGTGAAAGCGCTCCCACCCCAAATCTGGGACTTCCGTCCAATAGGCGTTCTTTATCTTATGGCAGCTGCATGTATCGTGCACCTGCCCCCTTTTTTTGCCCGAAATATCCATTCAGCATAACCCAGACACCTTGTAATGAAGCTATGGATGAGAGCCGGATAATATGATACAATACCCCTAAGCCGGCGAAGGCTGCCGGCCCTGTTGTGCTGTCGATTGGCTCATCGGAATGACAGACTTTACTGAAACGGAGACTGAACAGATGACGAACCTCCTGACGCTGGTCCGCAACGAGGTATGGGTCTTTTTAATGGCAGCGATGCCGGTCATCGAACTGCGCGGGGCTATCCCCTTCGGCATGTCCCTGGGCTTTTCGCCGATCCACGCCTTTTTTATCAGCCTGGCCGGCAGCCTGTTTCCCGTCCCTTTCATTATTTTCGGTCTGCGGCCGATCTTCAGGATTCTTTCCCGCCTGCATCCGCTGCTGGAGCGATTCATCGACGGACTGACAAGCCGCACCATGGCCAAGGGTGAAAAAGCAAGGCGGTTGGGCTTTATTGGGCTGATCCTGCTGGTGGCGATCCCGCTTCCCGGTACCGGGGTCTGGACCGGCAGTATGGCGGCGGTACTCCTGAACCTGCGGTTTAAACTGGCCTTTCCAGCGATTTTTATCGGGAATGTGATTGCCGGCCTGCTGGTGATGTCCGGCAGCACTGGTGTGTTGCGGCTGTTCCAGTGACATTGGGACGGAAGCGATAGCGAAATCATCTCTTTAAAGGAGTGTGAACCCATGCAAGTAAAAAAAGCCATTATTCCCGCCGCCGGGCTTGGCACCCGCTTTCTGCCGGCCACCAAGGCCCAGCCAAAGGAAATGCTGCCCATTGTGGACAAACCCACCCTCCAGTACATTATTGAGGAAGCCGTTGCGTCCGGAATTGAAGAAATCCTCATCATCACCGGCCGGAACAAGCAGTCCATTGAAGACCACTTTGACAAGTCCGTGGAACTGGAGCTGGAACTGGAGAAAAAGGGCAAAACGGACCTGCTGGAAACCATCCGCCGTATTTCCGACATGGTGAACATCCATTATATCCGCCAGAAAGAACCGAAGGGCCTGGGCCATGCCATCTACTGCGCCCGGAGCTTTATTGGGGATGAACCCTTTGCCGTGCTGCTGGGGGATGACATTGTGGATGCACAAGTCCCCTGTCTTGAACAGATGATCAGCGTCTTCAACGAGTACAAGACCACGATCCTGGGCGTGCAGGAGGTTCACGAGGCGGACGTGGACAAATACGGGATCATTGACGGCAAAATGATCGAGGAAAAGGTGTATAAAGTGAAAGACCTGGTGGAAAAGCCCGCTGTGAATGAGGCGCCCACCAATATCGCCATTCTGGGCCGGTATATCATCAGTCCCCAGATTTTCCCCATCCTGGAAATAACACCGCCGGGCAAGAACGGTGAGATCCAGCTGACAGACGCTCTCCGGACACTGGTGAAGCAGGAGGCCATGTACGCCTATATCTTCGAGGGCAAACGCTACGATGTGGGCGACAAGATGGGATTCCTGCAGGCAACGGTGGAATTTGCGCTGAAGCGGGAGGATCTGAAGGAACCTTTCATGAACTACCTGAAAGAACTCACAAGAGGCTGATCATTCTGATGCTGATTCATCAATGACAGACAACTGGAGGCACCACGATGGGAAAAGCCTATAAGCATCAACAGGAAACAACGCAGCAGCTTCAGCAGCAGCCGTCTTCTCCGGAACTGGCAGGGGAACGCAACCCGTTCCAACTCCTGGACCGCTGGCCGGTCATCCCGGTGGTGACCGGTGTTTTTGCTGTTTTTGCCGGGCTGATCATGATCCTGGGTGTTTTTACACGCGGCCCTGAGCTGCTGGAATTCCCCTCCACCCTGTTCATCCTTTATTCGCTGCTGCTGGCCGCAGCTTTTGCCGGCCTGTTCCGGCTGGTGGAAAAAATGACCTTCCTGCATAAACCCTTTGTGTTCCCGGTGCTGGTCACCGGACTTGCCTTTGTTCCCCGGTACATCTGGATCCGTCTGGTGGAAACTACCCCCCTGTGGGATTTTGCCCGTTACCTGAATTACGCGCGGTCCATTGTGGCCGGCGACCCCGGCGCCATCGCCGATATCCGCGGCGTGTTTCCCCATCTGACGGGTTATCCCCTGGTACTGTCCTGGGTGATGCGGATCTTCGGCACGGAGGTTTCCGTGGCCCGCTGGTTCAACCTCTTTTGCACCCTCGCTGCGGTGCTGCTGCTTTACCAGCTTGGAAAAACGGCTTTCTCTCCAGGGGTGGGCCGTGGAGCGGCGCTGCTCTTTGCCCTGTGGCCGGGCCAGGTTTTTTACAGTTCGGTGCTGGGAGCGGAGCATCTGTTTGTGATGCTCATGCTGGCCGCGCTTTTCCGCTTTGCGCTGTCCCTGGAGAAAGAACAGCAGCCCGGCAGACTGTTGCAGCATACCGCATTAGGCCGATTCAACCTCCCGCTGGCATCCTGGGGCGTTGCCCTGGCGGCCGGCGCTGTGCTGGCAGTGGCTCATATTGTCCGGCCGGTGGCGTCGCTGCTGTTTCCCGCTTTTTTCCTGTACCTCCTGGTGAAGCCGGTTGTCCTGCCACAGAGAGACGAACAGGCCCTGCATTCAGAAGTTTCTTCTCTGCGCTCAGAGGAAAATTTGATGCACCAGGATCAGGAAAACCCAGCTTCAGCTCTTTCCAACAGGCAGAATCGCAGGGATGGTTCTGTCTGGCGCATCGCCATAACCCGCCGCGTGCCGCTTTTCGCCTTCCTCCTGGCGGGATTTTTCCTGGTGCTCTCCGTGCTGAATGCCTTCTACGAACCACAGGTGCTGGTGCCGCTGGGTAAAACAGGCGCCGGATTCAACCTGTACGTGGGAACCAACAAGGAATCCAGGGGCATGTGGAACCCGGAGGACTGGGCGATCATTGGTGAGTATGAGTACGACTTTGACCGGATTCATGAGGAAGCCTGGAACCGGGGGATTGAACGGATTCAGGAGGATTACCGGGATTTTCTGCTGCTGGCGGAACGGAAATTCGCGATCCAGTGGTCCGTGTCCGACTACGGGTTCTACTGGGGAATGCTGGAGCTCGACCGGGTGACGGCGGTGAGCCTCTGGGCGGAAGCCAACCGGACGGAACTGCAGGTGGCCTCCCAGGTGTATTACCTGAGCCTCCTGTGGCTGGTGCTCCTCGGCCTCTGGAAAACCAGAAAAAACCGGCTGGCCAGCTTCAACACCCTGATCGCCATCCTGTTTTTCGGGTTTATCGCCATGCACACCCTGATTGAAGTCCAGTCCCGGTACCACCACAGCCTGGTGCCGCTGTTTATGCTTTCCGCCGCTTATGGCGCCAGCTTTGTGTCAGGATCAGCGGCAAAAAGGAAACCACTGGCTGACGATTCGATTTCCAGATAGACGATTTCCTTTCCTGACCAGGGGAACGCTGGCAGCCCCATGCCCCGCTGGACAAAGTGATTTCAGTGGGGTAAGCTGAAAAGGAGCATAGAATAATCTGCAGGGAGAGACAACCATGACCAAACCCCTGATTTCCATCGTGATTCCCATGTACAATGAGCATGACGTGGCTGCCGAGTGTCACCGGCGTCTCGCGCGGGTGCTGGCGGACCATCCCGCCTATGCCTGGGAACTGATTTATGTCAATGACGGCAGCAGTGACGACACACTGGAAATAGTGAAAACCATCGCCGCCTCGGATTCCCGGGTGCGGGTGATAGGCTTTGCCCGGAACTTCGGTCACCAGATCGCCGTTACGGCGGGGATTCACAAAGCCGCCGGCGATGCGGTGGCCGTCATCGACGCCGACCTGCAGGACCCGCCGGAACTGATTCCCGCCATGGCGGCCAAATGGCAGGAAGGGTACCATGTGGTCTACGGCCGGCGGCAGAAGCGGGAAGGGGAAACCTGGTTCAAGCTGGTTTCCGCCAAATGCTTCTACCGGATTCTCAACCGCGTCACCGACGTGGCCATCCCGCTGGACACAGGTGATTTCCGCCTGATAGACCGGAAAGTGGTGGAGGTCTTCAAAAACATGCCGGAACACAACCGGTTCCTCCGGGGCATGATCAGCTGGATCGGCTTCCGGCAGACGGCCCTGCTCTATGAGCGGCAGGAACGGTTCGCCGGGGAATCCAAGTACCCGTTGTCCCAAATGCTGAAGCTGGCCTTTGACGGCATGCTGTCCTTTTCCCATAAACCGGTGCAGTGGATTCGACAGGCGGGCATGGCGGTTACCGGCATTTCCAAGGTCATGTTCCTGCTGTGGCTGGTTTTCTGGCTGGCAGGAAACGCCGGCAGCCTCTTTTATACCGGCTGGCAGAGCGTCCTGGGCGTGCTGCTGGGCGTGAACCTGCTGGCCCTGGGCATGCTGGGCGAATACCTGGTGCGCATCTATGACGAAGTGCGCCGCCGGCCCCTGTACACCATCCAGGAAGAATGGCCGGAGCCGGAGCAGCGCTGTGATCCGCGGGAATATAAATCCCAGGGTTCTGAGTCCGATTTATCCAAGGAAACTGATGGGATGACCGTTGGCGGGACCGGATCTCTGAGCCGGGAAGACGGCAGGGAGGCCCGTTCATGAGCCCCCGCATGCGGCACTATTCACTCTACTTCATATTCGGTGTCATCACGACCCTGGTGAACCTGCTGGTCTTCAAGCTCCTGATCGACGCCGGTATCCATTACACCATCAGCACCACCATCGCCTTTATCGTGGCCGTTTCCGTGGCGTTCTGGACCAACCGCACCTGGGTGTTTAGCAGCCAGAGCCGTGGACTCAAGGCCATTTTCCGGGAAATGACCTCTTTTTTCAGTGTCCGCATCTTTACTTACTTTGTTGATCTCGTCGGTCTGATTATTCTCATCGAATTAATTCATATGGATCCATTCATCAGCAAAATTCTCCTGAATGTTCTAGTGATGATCCTCAACTACCTGCTGAGCCGATTTGTGGTCTTTCAGACCCGGGCAGAATAGGCGGTGTGCAGCTGCCTTGCCTGATCCGTACAAAATGGCAGCACCTTTCAGGCCAGGAACTGCAGATTCTTTTCTCATCGCCCGCTTCGGGCGATTTTTTTAGCGTTAATTCCTTGACAGTCGGGTATCTAATCATTAAAATGGTAAGGAGTTCCTGCTTTAGCGCTTTAGCGGGGTAAAGCAATTGAACCATCATGATCAGCCAATCCGTTCAGATAATTCCCTTCCCGCGGGAAGAAGGAGGAAAACCACTGTGAACCGACGCAAAGTCTTTTTGCCCCAAGGCGTCCAGGATCTGCTCATTGACGACTGCCTCCTGCGGCGGACCATTGAAAACCAGATCATGGAAACCTTTGTCCAGTGGGGGTACATGGAAGTCAGCAGCCCTGCCCTGGAATACTACGACCTGTTTACCCGTCCGGAAATTCTGGCGGACGGTGATAAAATGTTCAAGATGGTGGATGCCGACGGGAAAATCCTGGTGCTCCGTCCCGACTGCACCATCCCCATGGTGCGGATCGTGGCCACCAAGATGAAGGATTTCGTCTATCCCCTGAAGCTCTGCTATGTGGAGGATGTGTTTCGCATTGACCAGGAGCAGGCAGGGAAAAAGCGGGAATTCCGCCAGGCGGGCATCGAGCTTTTTGGTGTGACATCGGCCAAGGGGGATGCCGAGGTGCTGGTCACCGCCATCGAAACGCTCAACGGCCTGGGGTTGAAGCATGTCACCGTGGAGCTGGGCTCGATCAAATTCCTGAAAGCCCTTTTCGGCGAGCTGGAACTGACCACCGAACAGCAGCAGGCTGTGGTGGAGCTGCTGGAAGAAAAGAACGTGACAGGCCTGCACGAGCTGGCGGAGAGCTTCGGGATCACCGGCGGCTATGCCGCCCTCATCACCCGGCTGCCCCGCCTGTTCGGCAGTCCGGAAGAAGTTTTTGCGGAACTGCAACAGTACCCCATGACCCCCTCCATGCAGGAGGGGATTGATGAACTTACCGCCACCATGGACCTGGTGGACGAATACGGGCTGGGCCGGTACCTGGGGATTGATCTGGGGATGGTGAGCCAGCTGGATTACTACACCGGAATCATTTTCAAGGGTTTTACCCGGGATCTGGGAACGGTGCTGCTCAGCGGCGGCCGCTATGACGCGTTGCTGGGCAATTTCGGCATGGACTGCCCCGCCACAGGGTTCGCCCTGGTCATCCATAAAATCACCAAAGCCCTTAAAATTCAGGGCCAGCTTCAGGTGCCCAAGCGGCGTCATGTGCTGGTGCTCTCCTGCACCACTCCCCGGGGAACGGTGGGAGAAGCGGTGCAGCGGCTGCGCCAGCATGATGACATTGTGGAATTCTGCCTGCTGAAAACCGCCGGTGATATCCGGTCATACATGGACAAACGCCAGGTGGATGAGCTGGTGCGCATTCATCCCGACGGTCGGGTGGAAACCCTGGATCCGGCCGCGCTGACTGATGAAATGATAAAGGAAGTGACCGCATGAAAAATCATCCCCGCATGGCCCTGACCAAGGGCCGTCTGGAAAAAGAGACCATTAATCTGCTGGAAGCCGCCGGCCTGAACATGACTCCAGTGCGCAAGCCTTCCCGGAAGCTGATCCTCCAGGTGCCGGACTATCCCCTGGACCTGATTCTGCTCAAAGGACCCGATGTGGCCACCTATGTGGAATACGGCGTGGCGGACCTGGGCGTGGTAGGCAAAGACGTGCTGCTGGAAGACCCCAAGCCCGTGTATGAGGTGCTGGACCTGGGTTTCGGCATCTGCCGAATGGCCGTGGCCGGTCCGCCGGAAATGATCGACTGTCCCAAAAAACACCTGCGGGTGTCCAGTAAATACCCCCGGATCGCCCGGGATTATTTTGAAGGCCGTGGCCAGTCGGTGGAAATCATCCGCCAGCAGGGTTCCGTGGAACTGGCGCCTCTCATGGGACTGGCGGACGTGATCGTGGACATCGTGGAAACGGGCAACACACTGAAAGCCAACGGACTGGTGGTGCTGGAAGAAATTGTTCCCATCAGCGCCCGGCTGGTGGTGAACAAGATCAGCTACAAAACCAGGCGTGTGGAAATGAACCGCCTCATTGACATGATGGAGGCGCAGCTGAAAAAAGCAGCCGTTGCAGCACAGAAAGGCGTGAAACCATGAGTGTAATCAGGGTGATGCGCTGGGATCCCTCCCGGCGGGAAGCCATCTTACAGAACCTGAGGGAACGGCAGGGCGCCCTCGACGAGCAGACGGAAGAAACGGTTCGTGACATCCTCCATCAGGTCCGGGAACGGGGAGACGAAGCCCTGATTGACTATACCGCGCAGTTTGACCAGGCGGAGCTGTCTGCAGCGACGCTCAAGGTGACGGAGCTGGAAATGGACGCGGCCTGGCAGGCGGTGGATATTCCTTATCGGCAGGCCTTACAGAAAGCCTGTGACATGATTCGGGCCTTTCACGAAAAACAGCGCCAGTCTTCGTGGTTTGAGAACCCTGAAACAGGGATTTGGCTGGGGCAGAAGGTGACGCCCCTGGACATTGTCGGTATCTATGTGCCCGGCGGCAAAGCCGCCTACCCGTCCTCGGTGCTGATGAATGTGGTGCCGGCGCTGGTGGCCGGTGTCAAGCGCATCGTGATGGTGTCGCCCCCCAGTGCCTCAGGGTCCATTCATCCGGTGATCCTGGCGGCCGCCAGGGTGGCCGGGGTCACGGAAATCTACAAAGTCGGCGGTGCCCAGGCGGTGGCGGCCCTGGCTTATGGAACGGAAACCATCCCGCGGGTCGACAAAATCACCGGCCCCGGAAACCAGTATGTGGCCATGGCCAAGCGGCTGGTGTACGGACAGGTGGACATTGACATGATTGCCGGGCCCAGCGAGATTCTGGTGCTGGCGGATGATACGGCCACTCCCGCCTATGTGGCCGCGGATATGCTCTCCCAGGCGGAGCATGATGAAATGGCCTCGGCCGTCTGCATCACCACCAGTGAAACCCTGGCGGAAGCTGTGGCGGAGGAACTGGAACGCCAGGTGGCGGAACTCGAACGGGAAGCCATCGCACGGGAGTCGCTGGAACGTTTCGGAGGCATCTGGATCACCGACACCCTGGAAGAGGCGGCGGAGCTGGCCAATGACCTGGCACCCGAGCACCTGGAGCTGTGCGTGGCCGAACCTTTCCAGCTGATGCCGCTGATCAGGCATGCCGGCGCCATTTTCCTGGGCCATCATTCCCCGGAACCCCTGGG
>JAWSUV010000052.1:0-17017 GCA_033549305.1 Bacillota bacterium
AAAGTAGAGCTCAAGAGGATTTTCACATTTTTTCCTTAGGAAAGAGGAATCAGGCGTTTTTTATCGAATATATCCTATCAAGAAGCAGCCATCCGATCATCTCGAAAGACAGGGAGGGAATGAGTATGAACCGGGAAGCCGTCATTAACACCCAGTATCAAGTGACAGATGTACTCCACCAGGATTCTTTCCAGCGAATTTACCTGGCGCAGGATCTGTTCTCCGAATCTAAAACACCCGTCTACCTGACAGCTTTCAAGGATTTGGAAGCAGGACAGCCTGTTATCAATGCTTTCCAGGATTATTCGCAGGAGATGAAGCTCTTCTTTGATGACTTTTTTCTTCTGGAGGATGCATTCTACACAGTATCCAAGCAGTGCCCCGGCAAACCCTTCCCCGGATTTATCACCAATACCATTCTCAATCCCTATGAAAAAGGTCTGATTGTCAGCAACTACCTGAATAAATTGCTGGCTATGGAACCGTTGCCGATGATGGTGAAATATGTACTCTCCTCATTTGGCAACATCTGTATTGTGGACAGAAAAATCGTATGCATGAACAACATTTTATTCTTTTCACCGGAAGATCTTGAGGCCACTCGGCAGGAACATGTTCAGCGGATCGGCGATTTCATCCTGTGTGTCTACGGCAATTCTCTCTATGCCGATGTGAAAGATGTTCAGGAAGGCACACAGCCAGAGGTAGCCGCCATCATTCAGCGCTGCTTCAGCGGCGAATACCCGGACGTGAGCGCGGTCCAGAAGGACTTCAACCCCATCTTCTTCAAATCGCGGTTGAAGCAGGATGACAGGCCTTCTTATTCAATCCATGCTCGAGGTCTGCCGACGGAAGATTCTGCTGATGAAGGAGATATTCTGACAATGCCTGATCACCCTGATGCACCAAAACGACCTTTTCTTATGGCCCGGCAAAGCAAACTCGGCCGCCGCGGTAAACGGTCACTTCTCCACCGCAAGTGGCTGATCGCCGCTTTGGCGCTGCTCTTCTTTTTTATTGGTTTAACAGGCATCAGCCGCCTGTTTAGCCGTGAGCGGCCAGAAGAAATTGCTGGATCCCCACCGGCGGCAGAGCAACCCGAAACACCTCCCCAGGATGAGGAAATACCTGCTGAGTCCGAGGAGCCGGAATTGCCGGATGTCCCTGATTCAGAAACACCCGCGGAACCAACACCACCCGCTTCAACCGAACCTTACACCACCTACACTGTCCAGTCAGGTGATACGCTTTACGGCATCAGCCAACGGTTTTACGGCGATGGCCGCCGGTATCCAGAAATCATGGCTTACAACAACATCGAAGACGCATCCACTCTCCTTGTCGGCCAGGTTCTGAGAATACCCAATGACTAGTGTTGGAGGGTATCTACTCGCAGCGAAATCGTTGTACGCCAAAGAATCCAAAAAGAACCGGAAATTCCCCCGGTTCTTTTTTTCCATTCTATGCCTTATTGGATTCCCATCAATTCTTCAACAGTGCTTCAGCAGCGTTAATCACTGCGTCCGCCGATAACCCAAACTTTTCAAACAGCAGTTCTCCTGGTGCGGACGCCCCAAACTGTTCCAGACTGATCACCTGACCATCCAGACCGACATATTTATACCAGCCGAGGCCGCTTCCTGCCTCCACTGCAATCCGCTTGCGAAGGCCGGGAGGCATTACCTCGTGGCGGTAACTCTCCGGTTGCTGCTCAAACAGTTCCCAGGAAGGCATGCTGATGACACGGCAGGCGATGCCCTTTTCAGCTAACCGGTCTGCAGCCTCCATGATAAATGCCACTTCCGATCCCGAAGCCATGAGCAGCAGTGTCGGGTCACCACTGCCTGTTTCTCTCAGCACATACCCGCCTTTCAGCGCACCCGGGCCTGTTTCCTCATATAAAGGCAGGTTCTGGCGGGTGAGAACCAGCGAAACAGGGGTTGATGTGCTGCTAAGTGCCACTTTCCATCCCAAAGCAGTTTCTTTTCCATCCGCAGGACGGAAGACGATCATGTTCGGCACACTCCGCAGCGCCATTAAATGTTCAATGGGTTGATGTGTAGGTCCGTCTTCTCCCACACCAATACTGTCATGGGTCAAAACGAAAGTCACTGGCGCACCCATGATGGCTGACAGCCGCATAGCTCCTTTCATATAATCGGTGAACACAAAGAAGGTGGATGCATACACCCGCAGACCGCCATGTAAGGCTATCCCGTTGGAAATCGCAGCCATGGCATGTTCACGCACCCCAAAGTGCAGGTTTGAACCGCCATGATCCTCCCGCTGAAAGTCAGAATGTTTTTTCATCAACGTCTTTGTAGAAGGGGCCAGATCTGCTGAACCACCAAAAAGACTGGGAATTTTTTCCGCTAACCGGTTAAGTATTTCCTCTGAGGCAGAGCGGGTGGCATTGGGTTTATCATAAAGCCACAGACTGTTATCTTTCATCGCTTCTTGCATCCATGCCTCACCAAACCACTGATCCCATTCAGTTTCCATTTCTGGAAATTGCGTAAAATAAGCACTCAGCATCATCTCCCAGGATGCTTCTTTTGCCATCCCTTGCTCAGCGATCTTTTCGCCCAGTTGCTTGACTGATCCGGGAACCGTAAAGGGTGATTCTTCCCATCCCAGATTTTCTTTCATTTCCAGCAGATTTTTTTCTCCCAACGGCTCTCCATGAGCAGACGCCTTGCCCTGTTTCGCTGGGCTTCCATATCCAATGTCGGTGACCACTTCAATCATGGACGGACGGCTTAAATCAGCCTTGGCTTCCACCAGGGCAGCTTCAATGGCTTCCAGATCATTGCCGTCTTCCACTCGCTGCACCTGCCAGCCATAAGCCTGAAACCGTCGCTTTACATCTTCACGAAAGGCCAGTTGTGTGTCTCCTTCAATGGAGATTCGATTGGAATCATACAAAACGATGAGTTTTCCCAAACCCAACGTCCCAGCCAGTGAAGCAGCCTCGGAGGTGATTCCCTCCATCATGCAGCCATCCCCAGACAGCACATAGGTGTAATGATCGATCACCGGGTACCCCGGCCTGTTAAAGTGCGCTGCCAGCCTGGTTTCGGCCATCGCCATGCCTACACCGTTGGCAAACCCCTGCCCCAGAGGACCGGTAGTGGTTTCTACGCCGGCAGTGTGCCCATATTCCGGATGGCCGGGGGTGCGGCTTCCCCATTGGCGGAAAGATTTGATTTCTTCCATGTTCAGATCGAATCCGAAAACATGCAAAAGCGAATACAGCAGCATTGACCCATGGCCAGCGGAAAGAATAAAGCGGTCACGGTTTTCCCATGCAGGGTTCTTCGGGTTGTAATTCAGTTGTCGGGTCCACAGGGTGTACGCCATGGGGGCTGCTCCCATGGGCAGGCCGGGGTGACCCGAATTGGCTTTCTCAACCGCTTCAGCAGACAGTACCCGAAGTGTGTTTACTGCCAGCTGATCCAGATTTTTATCCATTTTTCTGCCTCCTTACATTCGATGAACAAGCCATTCGCTTATGAACCATTTTATCATACGAGTCCACCCTGTAAAAGAGGACGAGTTAACAGCTTCTATTCATTCAGATAATAGAGAGTCGCCAGAGCAAAAAGCTGGCTGGCTTCCACCAGTTCGTCTATGGTTACATACTCATCTGCCTGATGAGGAATTAGCCGGTCGCCGGCACCGGTGGTGATAATGGGAATATTCTTCCAGGCATGTAAGTAAGTCCCGTCAGTGGCTCCCGGCACTCCATTGTATCGCGCCTCTTTTCCCGCTACATGGCGGTAGGCCCGATCCATGGCTTTGACCACTGGTTCTTCCATGTCGGTGCGTGTCCAGGGTCTTTCCTCCAGTATCTCCATTTTCGCTTGAAAATCCGGACGTTCTGCGGCCATTTTGTCCAGAATCTCCTGTATCTGCCTGATCAGGACGGGGTGTTCCTGTCCTGGAATGGTCCGGATGTCTAAAGTGGTGTAACATTCCTTGGGAATCACATTAATTTGGGCTTCTCCTTTCCAGGGTGCCCGTAAAATCGTTGGTGTAATGCTGGGGAGTCCCAAGTGTTCATCTTTCCCCAGGCGATCCATTTCTGCCTGTTGCAGCTTTTCCAGCTCCATGATCACAGCCGCCATTCCCCAATTGGGATTAATGCCTGCCAGCGGCATGGCACCATGAGCCATTTTCCCCATCACTCTCAGAGAAATACGCAGAGCTCCCTTTTGGGTAATGCACAACTGGTTTTCTTCCGGTTCACAAATGATGGCTGCATCCACCTCGTCCGCCCAGCCCTGGTTGATAAAGGATTTAATTCCCAGCATCATCCCTTCCTCATCTACAGGGATACAAAGCATAATCCGGCCTTTAAAGGGGATCCCGGAATCCCGGATGGCTTTCACCGCCATGACAGCCGCGGCCAGGTTGCCTTTTGTATCACATGCCCCTCGGCCATAGATGCGGCCGTCTTTCATCTCTGCACCAAAAGGATCAACTGTCCATTCCTCAGGATCACCGGCGGTGACCACGTCTGTATGCCCTTCCAGCAGAAGTGTTTTGCCTGGTTCCAGCCCTTCCAGAATGCCAATCACATTGGGTCTGCCAGGAGCCACTTCTTCGACATGGACTTCAAGCCCGATTTGTTTGAGTTTGTCTGCGACAAAAAGAGCTGCCTTTTCTTCATTGGCATCTGGTATTTCGGGATCATAGACGCTTCTAATTCGAATCAGATCCCGGGTGAAATCAACTAAATCTTTTCGATTCACATGGCGAACCACTTTTTCCAGGGATTTCATCTTCCCACTCCTTAGTATAATCGCTTCAATTCCTCTTCTGTCACGCCGCCAAACACATGCTTTTCTTCCGGAAACCGGTTTTGCCGCACATCTTCTTTAAATGCAGCCAAACCTTCCAGAATCAGGTCGCCCAACTGGGCATACTGCTTGACAAATTTGGGGAGGAACTTTTCGAACAGGCCAAACATGTCGTGAAACACCAGTACCTGTCCATCACAGTAACGGCCTCCTCCGATGCCGATCGTCGGAATGGACACCTTTTCTGTGATTAATTTAGCCACGTTTTCCGGTACTGCTTCGATAATCAGACTCCATGCACCGGCTGCTTCCAAATCCAGTGCATCCTGAAGCAGTTCTTTTGCGGCCGCTTCTCCTTTTCCCTGCACTTTGAATCCTCCCAGCTTGGAAACCGTCTGAGGCGTTAATCCAATATGTCCCATCACAGGGATCCCGGCAGCGACAATTCGTTTGACGACACCCGCCATTTGGGTTCCGCCTTCCAGTTTAATGGTGTCGCAACCCCCTTCTTTCATCAGACGGATTGCATTGGCAACTGCGTCCTCCGGCGAAATGTGATAGGATCCGAAAGGCATGTCACCCACAATCAGCGGATGGGGAGCCCCTTTTACCACCGGTTTAATGTGGTGGATCATCTCATCCACGGTAACCGGAACAGTGGAATCCAGCCCCAGAACCGTCATGGCCAGGGAATCTCCCACCAGGATAATCTCAATGCCAGCTTTTTCCACAAAGCAGGCTGTAGGATAATCATAAGCGGTCGTCATGCTGATCTTGATACCCTCCCGCTTCATTTGCTGTAGCTGTGGTATGGTTACTGCCGCCATTATAGTTCCTCCTTTTTTTACAGATGGGTCCCGTCATCCTCTGGACGTTCCTGACCAGGCAGGTAATCCACCAGCCGATTGTGCACGTTTTACCGCATTAACCACTGCCATTTCCATGACCAGTGATGCTGCAAATCCCACAGCATTCAGATCACTGCGTTTGTCTCCATATGATAGGGAAAAAATGGTGTCTCCGTCATACTGGGTATGCACCGGTCGAATGGTTCGGGCATAGCCGTTGTGCGCCATTTGTGCTACTTTTGCAGCTTCTGTTTTTGTCAGTGCCGCATCAGTGGCCACCACACCCAGGGTGGTATTTGTATGGAATCCTGCAATAATCCGGTTCAGATCGCCGGTAATGAGTTTACCTGAATCAGCAAATCCTCCGACGACTGGTTTCCGGACGCCAGCCAAAATCTCCTGAGTTTCCGGGTGAATAACGTCACCAAAAGCATTCACTGCCACTAACGCTGCGACCCGCACCCCGCCACCAATTTTCATGGATGCACTGCCCAATCCTGACTTCATGGCAAGTTTCGGACCCAGCAGTTTTCCTACTGTTGCACCCGTACCGGCTCCAATACTTCCCTGAACAACTGTTTCTGCCGTAGCATTCTGACATGCCTCATATCCCATGGCTGCATCTGGTCGCACTTTTGGATCGCCAATCATTAAGTCAAAAAGAACTGCCGCCGGCACAATGGGTACCCTCGCAACCCCCACATCAAAACCGATGTTGTGTTCTTCCAGGAATCGCATAACCCCTCCAGCCGCATCCAGTCCGAAAGCACTGCCGCCAGATAAAAGAATGGCATGCACCCGGTCGATCATTTTGATGGGATGGAGCAAATCCGTCTCCCGGGTTCCCGGTGCTGATCCCCGCACTTCCACTCCTGCCACAGCACCTTCTCCGCAAAGAATCACGGTACATCCGGTAATCCCCTGATGATCCTGGGCATGGCCCACTTTTAATCCACTAATATCTGTTAGCGTACCGTTCATTCATTTCTACCTCCTGCATCGCTCATTCCTTTACTGAGCCTGTTAAATTTGAATAGGTGGTGGAAACATCTGAATCACAGCGATTAAGAGTATCGTAAAGAGCAGGACCACTGCAAACGATTTGGTGTCTGCAGCGCCCATTTTTAATTGTCTCATTTTGGTCCTTCCGGTACCCCCGGTATAGTTCCGAGCCTCCATGGCAATGATCAGGTCCTCTGCGCGTTTAAATGCGTTTAGAAAGAGAGGCAGAAAAACCGGAAATATTTTTGCGGTCTTCTGGATGAAATTGCCCCGGTCAAAATCCACACCTCGGGCCATTTGCGCCTTGACAATTTTTTCCATTTCTTCCGCCAGAGTGGGTACAAATCGCAGGGCGATAACAAGGGTCATAGCCAATTCATGAGACGGTACCCCGATTTTTCGAAATGGCTTCAGAAGCGCCTCAATGCCATCTGTCAGTTCCACCATGGAAGTGGCCATGGTAAGGATTGTGGTGATGAGGAAAAGCAACAGCACACGAATGGACATTAACGTTCCCATTCGAAGTCCCACGTCTGTCGCTTCCAAAAAACCAAGAGAGAAGATCACCTGCGCATGATCCGGCTTTTGGAGAAACAACTGGAAAAACCACATAATCACCAGCACCGGGATCATGGGTTTCAATCCTTTTATGGCAAACCCTACCGGTATCTGTGATGCCCATACAAGGTAAAGGGCAAAAAGAGCATAGACGCCATACGCCGTATACGTCTTGATGAAAAAAAGCAGGGTGATCAGCAGAATGGACAACATGATTTTCGTGCGCGGATCAGATTGGTGTACCGTTGTTTTTCTGGGAATGTACACCCCCAGCGTGATGTCTTTTGTCAGTTCCATCCCATGTCCCCTCCCCTCTCAGCCATACCCGCCGCAATGGCATCGATGGTTTCTTCCACCGTTAAGGTATCAGTAGGCACGTGCAGTCCTCTGAGAGCCAATTTTTGCATGATCTCGATGGTTTCAGGAATGCCCAGCCCAATTTTCCGCAGTCGTTCCGATTCTGAAAAAATGGACCGTGTGGTTCCATCAGCAAATATGCGCCCTTCATTCATCACCACAATGCGTTTTGCCATCCGCGCTACGTCCTCCATGGTATTGGAAATAAACACGATGGTCATCTCTTTTTCACGATGGAGACGGCCGATGACTTCCAATATTTCCTCTCGTCCCCGGGGATCCAGTCCAGCGGTGGGGTCATCAAGCACCAACACCCGCGGATGCCCTGCCAAAACACCCGCAATAGCCGCCCGCCTTTTCTGCCCGCCGCTTAACGCAAAGATATCCCTTTTGAAAAAAATGTCATATTTCAGACCTACCAGTTCCATTGATTCTCTCACGCGACGGTCCGTTTCTTCTTTGCTGCATTTTTGATTGATTGGGGCAAAAGCAATGTCTTCCCCAACGGTCTCCTTGAACAGTTGATTCTCTGGATTTTGGAAGACATAACCTACCTGATGTCGGACTGCGACGATATCTGTCGCTTTATCAGACAAATCATGCCCATCAACCAGCACACGGCCTTCTTTTGGGATAAAGAGTCCGTTAAAGTGCTGTGCCAGCGTCGTTTTTCCCGACTGGGTCGGCCCGATAAGCCCTACAAATTCTCCGTCTTTGATTTCCAGATTCACATCAAAAAGCACTTTCTTTTCAAAAGGTGTCCCGGCTTTGTATCGATGATTGAGGTTCTCTACAACAATGGACATAGGCTGTTCACCAACTCCTCTGCTGCCAGAATGTGGTCTGCCACTCGAATACCCTTTTGCTGCAGGCCAATGGCTATTTGTGTCGCCATCGGAATGTCAAGTCCCAGTGTTCGAATCAGGTCCACCTGGTCAAATATATCCCTGGGAGTGCCGACCAATTTAATTTCTCCAGCATCCATCACCACAATTCTATCCGATTCTATCGCTTCATTCATAAAGTGAGTAATCAGCACCACGGTGATGCCTTCTTCACGGTTCAGCTTCTTTGCTGCATCGATGACTTCCTGCCTTCCCAACGGGTCCAGCAAAGCGGTAGGTTCATCCAGCACGATGCAGTCTGGACGAGTCGCCAGAACGCCTGCGATGGCTACTCGTTGCTTTTGGCCGCCGGACAATTGATGCGGCGATTCCTTTCTGTAGTCTGTCATGTTCAGCGCATCCAGCGCCCAGTCCACCCGTTTTCGAATTTCTTCCGCAGGTATTCCCAGATTTTCGGATCCGAAAGCCACATCTTCCTCCACAACTGTACTCACCAGCTGGTTGTCCGGATTCTGAAAAACCATTCCCACCCGTTTTCTTATTTCCCTGAGCTGGGCTGTATCCTTGACAGAGATCCCGTCTACCAGAACCTCTCCTTTGGATGGTGTCAATAAACCGTTAAAGTGGCGGGCAAGGGTGGATTTGCCGGATCCGTTCTGGCCCAGAATGGTTAAAAACTCACCGCGTATGATTTCCAGATTAACATTCTTAAGCGCTTTAACGGCTTTTTTTGTTCCCCGCCCATAAACATAAGTCAGGTCTTTTACTTCTATGAGTTTTTCCATATCATTCACCCCTGTTCAGAAGGAGCGGTCACACCCTTATTACGGCAGTCTGACCGTCCCTTCTTACTCTACCGATGTGTCCTTGCGATTAATCGGTTGATAACTGTCTCCTATAAATCATCATCCGTTTCAACGACATCTCCCTGAACACCACGAACGCGTTCGATCCCTTTCCCCAGTATCACAACCAAAATGGCTGCCACAATCACTTCCGGGACACCATGAAGGAATCCTACGGACACTGCCACACTGGCGGGAAGAAAGCCGCGAATGGATGCCATGCCCAGCACCAGAATGGTGTTAGTGGCAGTCCCCACTGCACCTGCAACAACATACGCAAGGGTCGGGTGGAGCCTTTTTGTTGCCACATAAGCATAATAGGCGGTTACGCCAATAAACAGACGGGGAAAGATGGCCACCAGTGGATCGGTAAAAAGAGGGCTTGTAGCGCGAAGAAAGCTGAAAATCCCAAAAATAGCTCCTGCCAGCATTCCGACAACGGGTCCTTCCAGCACGCCTCCCAGGATGGCTGGCACATGCATAATCGTGGCATGGCCTGCAGGCGTAGGTACGGGAATAAATCCAAGACCAGTAACACCCAGTAATATAGAGACAGCCCCCAGAATCCCCGACATAACAATCTTTCGAATCGATAAGTTCATTCATTCCACTCCTTTCATCTTCTCACGCTGGTTTCTCCCTTTTGAGCACAAACTTTTTAATTCTCCTGTTGATTAAATCCCAGTTCCAGCGAAATTTTTCTGCCTACTTCCAGCACTGCTGCGGCATAGTTGGTTCCCGTCTGCCCTTCCATAAATCGATACTCGGGGACTGCCACACTGATCGCCGCCACCGGTCGCCTCTGATGATTAAGTACAGGCGATGCAACACATTTCAACCCCATGACATATTCCTCATCATCCAGGCTGTAGCCCTGTTTTCGGATAAGGGACAACTGCTCCTTTAACGCCGGCAAGTTTGTCAGCGTTTTAGGTGTGTAAACCGTAAACGTTTCATCAGCCATAAGCCTGTCGACTTCATTTTCAGGCAGCCACGCAAGTATGGCTTTCCCCAGGCCCGTACAGTACATGGGAAGCCGTTTCCCAATCCCCAAATCAACTTTGATGGTGGCTCGGCTCTCAATTTTATCAATATAGATAATCTCTTTACCATCCTGAATGGCTAAATTAACTGTCTCATGGGTCCTGCCGGCCAATTCTTCCAGGAAAGGCTGGCATTGCCGTCGAAATCCCCTTCTCTCCACCACCCCATTACCCATTTCGAAAAGTTTCATGCTGTTAGCATACTTTTGATTGGCACCGTTCTGACTCACATACCCTTTCGCTTTCAACGTCGCCACCAATCGGTGAACCGTGCTTTTATCCCACTGCAGTTTATCCGCCATCTCACTAATGCCCAATTCCGCCTCCAGATGTAGAAGTTCCATCATTTCAAGTGCCTTGACAACTGACTTGACTAGATTATCTCTTGGTGCCATCTCCTTTGAACCACCCCCTTTTCTTCACACGCACCTGTTGGTGCTGGAGTCAAAAACTTATATGCACCCCCCTGCCATTACCTGCTTCCAGAGCATTTTCGTATTGCGAAACGACTTCCCGCATTTCAATATTAAAAAGGATTCGCCATTATTTTTGCGAATCCTTCTTTATTTTGAAATATTTTTCTTTTTTTGAAACATTTCTCTGTGTCGTTTTTTATCGGGCGCTATCGAAATAAATCACCTGATCGTCTGACAACAGAACGCGCTGGTCCCCCGCAGTTTCCCAGGGGCTTTCCAGCAGCAGCGCCATACTGGCAAATACATCAGTTGCATCTTCAGGGATTTGATAGAACACGGTGCCTGTTTTAACAGCATCCGGATAAAATTCCTGGCTCATATACTGGCTCATCAAGTGATCCATCGGGATTGTGTCTCCCGAATCATTTATTAACCGATTCCGGGCATTCGAGAAATAGACGGTTCCTTCTCCCCGGTTCTCTATCGCCATTGTAACACCCAGCAGGCTGACAGGCTCATCCAGGTTCAGGAATTCCGCAAAAGGGTGTTCGACCTGTTCAAAGATCAACACATTGATCAGATGAACAGTTAACGGCCCCATTTCTTCCACCCTTCCCAGACGATGATTCGCTGATACTTCCATTCCTTCTGTCAGTTTCACTGCGGTGTCATAGGCACGTTCCAGAATGGTTTCACGGGTTACTTCCTGAAACTGGGGATGATTGACCGTCACTTCATAAGTATATTCATCTCCCATGGCATGATAGTACTGGTTCACAGGCCCTGCCAAAATCACTTTCATGTCACTGATTTCATTCAATCGGGTTAACTGCAACGGAAAATACAGGTCGCCCCGCCTCAGTGTACCGTTAGGATAGGTCTCGTGAAACTCTCCTTTTGATGACATTGTTTCTTCTCCCGTATTCAGCCATATACGCCCACTGTCCGGATGAAGTTGCAGGCCTGCATCGTTGTGATTGTCCACCGTAAGAGACAGTTTCAGTGCATCACTTTTTTTACCCTCTCCAAAGTCCAGATCCTGCAACAGCTGCACCTGTTCCACCGTCACACTGATTTTAAGCTGTTCCTGCTGCTGCTGAACATCAACCGTGACATCAACGGTTTCCTGAACAGCGCTCTCTTGCGGATCCACAGCCGGCTCTATCCGCGAATTGTTTCCGCAGCCCGCCGTCCACACTGCCAGGATTAATAAGCCAACAAGCAGCCACTCTTTATTACG
Source organism: Bacillota bacterium (assembly GCA_033549305.1). GTDB lineage: Bacteria > Bacillota > Clostridia > Peptostreptococcales > Tindalliaceae > Anoxynatronum. The sequence continues at coordinate 11,957 of JAWSUV010000052.1, forward strand.
CATACATTCAATCTCCTTTTTTACTGCCGAAACTGCAACACTTATGTGACCTGACAGTAAAAGCAATTCGAAAACAACGTGATTCCTATCAGCCCCTTCAGGTGTGTGAATTCAGTTTAATACAGGCTCACTTCCATGCCCCTTTTGATTCAGCGTCTTTATATCAATCCAATATCTTTTCGAAAAACTTTGCCTTGAAAAGCAATCTGATTTACAGCATGGTAGGCTTTTGCCCGTGCCTCGTCAACTGTTTTGGCCAGAGCTGCGATGTTAAGGACACGGCCGCCGGCTGTCACCAGTCTTTCCCCCTCCTTACGGGTGCCCGCATGAAACACCAGCACATCCTCCTTCAGATCCGCCAGCCCCATGATCTCATATCCGGTTTCATAGCCTTCCGGATAACCTTCTGAAGCCAGTACCACGCAGACTGCCGCTTCTTCATGCCATTCCAGTTGAAGTCGCTTCAGGTTTCGGTTCAGCATATGGTTAAACACCACACATAAATCGGTTTTCAGGCGTGGAATCACCACCTGGGTTTCCGGATCACCAAAACGGACATTGTATTCCAGCACTTTTGGCCCTTCATCCGTGATCATCAGCCCCACAAAAAGAATTCCCCGGAAATCCATCTGTTCCTGTTGAATGCCTCTGAGAGTAGGTATGAGTATCTTTTGTTTTACCCTTCGGGCCACCTCGTTGGTGTAGACCCGGTTTGGCGAATAGGTACCCATCCCGCCGGTATTTGGACCGGTATCACCGTCGCCAATCCGTTTGTGGTCCTGGGAACTGACCATGGGCAGCAGTGTTTCGCCGTCCACAAAGCAAAGCACAGATGTTTCAATGCCTGTTAAAAACTCTTCAATCACCAGTTGGCTGCCGGCATCTCCAAACACCTTATTGATCAGAACATCTTCTATGGCTTGATGCGCCTCTTCCACGGTTTCGCAAATCAGCACTCCTTTACCGGCTGCCAAACCGTCTGCTTTGATGACCACCGGCAGTGAAAACTCCTTGAGCAGCGCTAAAGCATCTTCTTTAGCGGACGCTTTTTCGTATCGAGCGGTGGGGATATGATATTTCACCATAAAATCTTTGGCGTACGACTTGCTGCCCTCCAGCCTGGCCGCAGTCCCACCTGTCGAAATTCATCCACAATTCCATCAGTCAACGGTACTTCCGGACCTACCACCGTTAAATCCATTTGCTTCTCCAGGGCGAAATCACGCAATTCGCTGATTTGGTCTGCCTTCAGCGGTACGCACTCCGCCATCTGGCTCATTCCAGGATTTCCTGGTGCGCAATATATCCGTCCAACGCTGGAACACTGCCGGAGCTTCCATACAAGAGCATGCTCTCTGCCTCCGCTGCCTATCACCAGTATTTTCATGATTGAACACTCCCGTCTGTCCATTTTCTCCGCCCGCAAAAGCGCAAGTTTATTCGTGATTTCGTTACAGATAACGACATTTTTCAACACACAACGATCTTTCCATGACGTTCAACAACACACATCCACTTAGAAAATATATCCGCAGCGCCTCTTGATAAAAACGGGCAGACAGAATAGTCTCGATTTTTTGGTGGGATCAGCGGATCAGTGTTTAAAGTGGCGCACGCCAGTGAAAACCATGGCGACGCCGTAGTGGTTGCAGGTATCGATGGAGGCCTGATCATTCTGGGAGCCACCGGGTTGAATAATCGCAACAATGCCTGCCTGGGCCGCTTCTTCAACACAATCACTGAAAGGAAAGAAGGCATCAGAGGCCATTACTGCTCCCCGGGCATCGTGGGGCATATTGCGCAATGCATTCTGGAGAGCCCAGATTCGACTGGTCTGTCCAGGGCCCACCGCCAGAGTCTGTCCGTTTTTCGCAATCACAATAGCATTGGATTTCACATGCTTTACAATTTTCCAGGCAAATATCAGATCTTCTCGCAACGGTTCAGTAAGGCCTGTTTGTGTCTTCAGTTCCAGTGGTCCGCACAGGTTTTCGTCCGCATCCTGAATTAAAAGGCCGCCTGGAACCCGTTTCAAATCCATTGATCCAGCAGATCCTTTAATAATCTCAGGAATTTCCAGCAACCGGATATTTGGTTTGTTGCCTAAAACGACTCTGGCCTCCTGTGTGAATTCCGGCGCTATCACCACTTCAAGAAAGACGTCTGCCAGCCGCAAGGCAACGATTTCAGTGACTGGCCTGTTGAGCGCCACAATGCCCCCAAATATGGACTGGGGATCCGCCGAAAAGGCTTTCTCATAGGCCTTCTCAATGGTTTCTGCCGACCCTACACCACAGGGATTGGTATGCTTCAACGCAACAGCAGTGGGAACACTGAATTCCTGAAGCAAAGACAGGGCGCCGGCAGCATCATTAATATTGTTAAAAGAGAGCTCCTTACCCTGAAGTTGGCGGGCGGCTGCGAGTGTTCCGGGTACTGAGACCGGTTCCCGGTAGAAGGCTGCACGTTGATGAGGATTTTCTCCATAACGCAGATCCTGAACTTTTTCATATGGCAATGTCAGTCGCTCCGGAAAAATCACACTTTCTGCTGACTCGCTCAGGTAGCCGGCAATCAGAGCGTCATACTGGCTTGTAAGCTGAAACACTTTCGCCGCCAGCCGCTTGCGAGTATCCAGGGTTGTATCTCCTGTCTCCCGGATTTCCTCAAGCACACCTTTATAATCAGCCGGATCTGTGATAACGGTCACTGACTCATGGTTTTTGGCAGCCGAGCGCAGCATGGCGGGGCCGCCTATATCAATCTGTTCAATGACATCTTCAAACTGCACCTTTGGTTTGATCATGGTTTCCTTAAAAGGATACAGGTTTATCACCACAAGGTCAATGGGGGTGATGGAAAGTTCCGCCAGCGTCTCCATATGCTCCGGATCCTGGCGGCGAGCCAGTAATCCGCCATGGATCGCAGGATGCAGGGTTTTCACCCGTCCATCCAGACATTCTGGAAATCCAGTGACTTCTGAAACCTCTGTCACCGGGATTCCGGCGGACTTGAGCTGTTGTGCGGTTCCCCCTGTGGACAGAAGATTTATCCCCAATCCGTGGAGATTTCTGGCCAAGTCTTCAATGCCCGCTTTGTCCGATACACTGATCAGTGCATGTTTAATCATTCTTCATTCACCTCTTCCAATAATGTAACCCTGCGCCCGGTAACCTGGAGTTTCCCGGCGGCAAACAGCGACACCGCACGGGGAAGCAGACGGTGTTCCACCGCCAGCACTTTTTGACGGATCGCTTCCGGGCTGTCCTTATCCTCCAGCATTACCGTTTGCTGCAGAATAATGGGACCGCCATCCATCTCTTCATTCACAAAATGCACCGTGGCACCGCTGACTTTGACTCCTCGCTGCCATGCAGCTTCGTGCACCTTGCAGCCATACCATCCCGGACCGGAAAATGCTGGAATCAGCGACGGATGAATGTTCATAATCCGGTTGGGATACGCTTGCAGAACAACATCAGGAATTTTTTTCAGGTATCCGGCCAGGATGACCAGTTCCGTCCCCGATTCCTGAAGCCACCTCAACAGCGTTTCATCCACACCGGCTGTTCCATTATCGGCCTGCTGTCTGTTTGGCAGCACCCGGACCGGAATGCCATGTTTTTTTGCACGAACAAGTCCATAGGCTGTCGGATCACTGGAAATTACCTGAATGACCCGGGCGGGGATACCTTCCTCTCGAATGGCCTGCAGCAGCGCTTCCATGTTGGTTCCACTTCCAGATATCAGGATCGACAGGTTTATGGGACGCATAGCGTCACCTTCTTCTCTCCTGCTGCCACATGCCCGACCACCATGGCTGTTTCACCCATGCTCTTCAAGCTCTCCACGATCCCTTCAGCATCAGTGGGTTTGACTGCCATCACCAACCCAATACCCATATTAAAGGTAGCGTAAAGATCATCGTCATCCAGTTCTCCAACTTCTGCCAGTAGATGGAATATGGCCGGTACCTGCCAGCTGTTTAGATAAATCCGAGCTTCACAGCCATCCGGAAGCATCCGGGGAATATTTTCATAAAACCCGCCCCCGGTGATGTGGGCTATTCCTTTTACAAGATACTTATCCAATACTGCCAGCACCGGTTTCACATAGATACGTGTAGGGGTTAGCAGCACATTTCCAAGGGACTGGTCAAACCCAGGCAGTATTTTCTCCAGTGACAGTTGTCGCTCTTCCAATAACAGGCGGCGCACCAGGGAAAATCCATTGCTGTGAATGCCGGATGAAGCCAGTCCAATAAGTATATCACCCGGTTTAATGCTACTCCCTGTAATCATCTTCTGCCGGTCTACCAACCCAACGGCAAATCCGGCCAGATCATATTCTCCCTCACTGTAAAAGCCTGGCATTTCAGCCGTTTCGCCTCCCACTAGGGCACATCCCGCTTCCTGACAGCCTTCCGCCACTCCCGTCACCACTGCTGCCGCCTTTTCTGCTTTCAGGCGGCCGGTAGCCAGGTAATCAAGAAAAAACAAGGGTTTGGCACCGTGGCATAGAATATCATTAACACACATCGCAACACAATCCTTGCCAATGGTGTCATGATTGTCCATGAGAAATGCCAGTTTCAGCTTTGTCCCCACTCCATCGGTCCCGGACACCAACACCGGTTGTGTCATGCCGGACAGATCCGGTTGATAGAGCGCGCCAAAAGAACCGATTCCTTCCAGCACGCCGGGTGTGAAGGTGTGGGTCACAGCTTTCTTCATCAATTCCACAGCCCGTTGGCCTTCGTCCACATCCACACCGGCATCTTTATAGGTGATTTTACGCATCAAGACCCCCCTCACTCAGGCGCTGAAATCGGTTTTCCGCTCCTTTTCCGTTTTGGGGCAGAGGCACTTCCATGGGATATTTCCCATCGAAGCAAGCCAGGCAAAAGTTTTCCCGGGGTTTGTCCAAAGAAGTCACCAGTCCCTCATGACTCAGGTAGCCCAAGCTGTCGGCCCCAATGATGCGCCTGATTTGCTCGACGGTTTTTACCGCCCCAATAAGCTGGTTGCGATCGGGAGTATCGATGCCGAAAAAGCAGCTGTA
>JAWSUV010000053.1:0-14918 GCA_033549305.1 Bacillota bacterium
GGATCCCGCTTCGGTCCCGCCATGATGTCCTCGGGAATCCTGGCCGGTAAATTTGACCAGGCCGCCATGATGGCTTCAACGGACAAGGAAGGCACCACCTTCGGAGAAGCGCTGGAAGCCAGCGGCTACAAGGGTGATGCGGCTAACCGCCTCAATGACAAGGATTATAAAGCCTTCATTGAACTGCACATTGAGCAGGGGCCGGTGCTCCAGACCGAAGAAAAAGACATTGGCGTGGTGGAAGGTGTCGTGGGAATGGTGAACTACGAAATCAAAACCCGCGGCCAGGCCAACCACGCCGGCACCATTCCCATGCCCATGCGCCAGGATGCCCTTTACGCCATGTCGGCCATCATCGAATACCTCCACGAGGAACTGGACAAGCTTGACCCCACGCTGGTCTACACCACCGGCGAAATCACTGCAACCCCCAACGTGCACACGGTGATCCCGGACAACGTGCGCATCACCCTGGACTCCCGCCACCAGGATCCGGAAGTCATCAAACAGGTGGTGGATGTGATTCACCGCATCCCTGCGGAAGTGCGCAAATGTCCGGTGACCTTCCGGGAACAGTGGGCGCGGGACACCGTGGACTTCAAGGCAGACATGATCGAGGTGCTGGAAAAAAGCGCCCAGGCCTATGGCTATTCCTACAAGCGCATGTACAGCGGCGCCGGCCACGATGCCCAGTACATTGCCGACATCATCCCCACCACCATGATCTTTGTGCCCAGTGACACCGGGTTCAGCCACTGCGAAGATGAGAACACCCCCATGGATCAGTGCTGGAAGGGCGCCAATGTCCTGCTGCAGTCAGTGCTGGCTCTGGATCATCAGTAAATACGTAAACAAACAGCAGCATGCGGTCCTCCTATGGAGATCACATGCTGCTGTTTTAAACCAATTCTATGCCTCATGTCATTCGCATGAATCATTTAATTCGTTTCATCTGTTACGAAATATCCGTTGCGCCATTTCTGTGATCCTTATGTCCATACATCTCCAGCTCAGCCTGCCGGAATAATGATTCGACTTTCTGTTCCGGCCGGTCTTTGGTCGCGACTCCCAGCGATAGACTGGGTTTTACCGGCAGACCCCGGCATTTCTCACACTGTCGGGTGATGCGTTCCGCCACCGCCCGGGCATTTGCTTCACTGCTGCCTGGCAACAGCAGCGCGAATTCATCCCCACCCCAGCGGGCAATGATATCATCCGTCCTGCACGAAGCATCCAGGATTTTGGCGATGCGTATCAGCAGTTTGTCACCCATCTGATGGCCGTAGAGGTCATTAGTCTTTTTCAGATCATCCACATCACCGATGATAATGCTCAACGGCCAGTTGCGCGGACAGTCCAGCCGCTTGATTTCTTCCTCAAAAAAGGCCCGGTTATACAACCCGGTGAGCTTATCGTGATAGCTAAGATAGCGGATTTCCTGATAGGCTTTCTTCTGCTCGGTAATATCCGTATAGATGCCGTAGCCGCCGGTGATTTCGCCGTCCACTTCCACCACCAATCCCTTGACGAGCACCTCGATGGCTGTTCCGTTTTTATGATAGCGAACCGCTTCCTGTGATACCGGTGTTCCCGCCATCACTTGATGGGTCAGTTCTACGGCTTCTCGGCGTATGGAAGGCCGGGTGATGACATCATCCAGATTGTTTCCCCTGATTTCATCCAGTGTATATCCGAAAATAGTGGTAAAGCTCTGGTTGATATCCAGAATGTGATGATTCTTGTCAAAAAAGACGATCGCGTCCGACGAGTTGGTAAAGAGGGCTTCCAGGTTCTTCTTCTGTTCTTCGAACCGCTGCTCGGCGTGCTTCTGCTCCGTCATGTCCCGGGTTGACGAAAGAACTTGCTGCACACGACCCTCGAAGATCACCGGTGTCAGTTTAACCACAGCCATTCGGGTTCTCCCAGCAATCATCACCGTTTCGGTGTACTGGATCGGGTGTCGCGCTTCCAGACACGCCTGCAGTTTCGCATTGATCTGCCCGCCGGTGACGCTGCCATGCAGTTCAACCGGTGTTTTACCAATCAACTCATCCTGCCGAAGGCCGGTTACGTCCAGATAGACCTGGTTCACCGCCCGATAGACAAAGCGGCCGTCCGCTGTGACATCAACAATAATGACAGCATCATTGGTCCCTTCAAAAATCACCTCCGGACTAAGTGACACTGTTGTGTCTCCTTTGCCTTTCTGTGGGTTGTTCGTGTGTTGGATGGATTCAACGGTTGTCATGGCGGCCTCCTCGATACAGGATGGATCGGCTGGATACAATGTCGCTTTTATTTTATCATTTCTGCACTGTTTCCCAAATACCCCCACCATAAATAACTGGTGATTTTTGATTTACAGGCTCATCGACATATAATCGGTGCGGATATATTTCAGGTAAAGGTACTGCCGGATGCCCCGCTTATAGTGGACACACTGATCGTTATAGCAGCGGTAAGCCTCCATCCGTTCAATGGCTTCAGCTGCCGTACACAAGCAGCACCGGCCAGGTCCTGCGCTGCCGAAAAACGACCACGGAAGTGATCAGGGCGATGATCCCCATCAGCAGTCTTTTTGTCGTCTCTCCCTGTATTATACGGCATCATCTTTATTTCCCTTCACCATTTTGAAGATACATTCAGCTCTACGTTCTACTGCATGCGCTGGTAGCGCTGGATGTTGTCTTCGTTCAGAAACTCATACGCCTCATTGATTTCCTGGAATTTCCTGGTGGCATTCGGGTCATTGTTCACATCCGGATGGTGCTCCTTCGCCTTGCGCCGGTATGCCAGCTTAATCTTGTACTGGTCGGCATTTTCCGGTACCCCCAGAAGCTCACAGCTCTTTCTGTACTTGTTTTTAAAGGCCACATATGGGTTGGCAGCCGTCTGCTGTCCATACCCCTGCTGGCCGGCATGCCCCTGATAACCGCCGAAGCCGCCTTGGAAGGTTCCCTGGCCCCACTGGGCATTTTGCTGGTGCCACTGGCGGAACCGTTCTTCCCATTCCCGCTGCTGTTCATACCGGCGGCGCTGTTCCTGCCGGACTTTTTCTTCCTCCGCTTTCCGGTAGGCTTGCTTGAAGTACTCAAACGAGCGGTAGGTGACCGTTTTACCCTCCATCAGGTAGTTGGCGAGGTGGAACAGGTATTCCGTGGTGATATATTTAAGATATTTCAAATAGACAATAAAAACAGCACCAAAAATGGGGAAAAAGAGGATTACCAGGAACAGCAGCAGTATGTGGGGGTTGAGCAGCAGCCAGGTGCCCAGCGGCCCGATGAGCAGCAATAAAAACAGGCATCCGCCCATGCTGATCAGCAGCGCACACCCCTTCAGAAAGCTTTTAGCCATCAGGATTCCTGTCTCCGTGACGGAAATAAAACCGTCCAAAACGAAGGCAAGCCCCTTCGCAAATCCATAAATCATTTTTCCCAGCATCCAGTTGATGATGTTCATGGGCTGCCTTCTCCTCACTTCAGTCCTTGATCAAATGCTTAATCGTTTCGAATCACAGTGGTTTTGCAGACAGGACAGGTGACCAGGATTCTGCCTTTCCCTTTCGGAACCCGCAGCCGCTTGCCGCACTTGGCGCACCTGAATACGTGATGGGTTTTGGAATCTTTTCGGGGTTTTGTGCTTTTCACGCGATTCCAGAGCATGAGGCATTTCTCCCGAAACGGCCTGGTTCGCATCAAGAACTGATCATTTTCCATCCGGCGTTTCGACACATCTCGTGACAGCATTCGAAACAGTCCCAGCAACAGCGCGGCATATCCAGTCATTACCAGTAATGAAACGCTTACCATCCGGCCGGTCCAGGTAAGCAGGATTGACACCACAAACAAAAAAACAGAGAGCTGATCACTTCCAGATCTCCCCATCATAAACCTTCGAAACCAATTCATATCAACACTCCCATTGATGGCAAACCTGTTTTATGCTTCCTCATGACGCAATTCATTATACCATATGAAGCTGCGCCTTTTCACACAATTTCTCGGAAAAGGCATCCCGGCCGTCATGCCGTAACGCTGTGCTGCAGTGAAGTGATTGAATTATTCTCCCGGAAGCGGTAAGATAAGGTTAGCTTTTTCATCCGGGAGGGCTGGCTGTGCTGATTCAATCCATCAAACAAGGAGCCCGAAACGGCATCGAGACGATCTTCATGCTGGGGAAAGTAATTGTTCCCGTGTATTTTTTTGTGACATTTTTGCGGCACACGCCAGCCATCGACTGGATCGCGCGGCTCTTTGAGCCTCTCATGAGCCTGTTTAACCTGCCCGGCGAAACCGCTATTGTGCTGGTGATAGGCAATTTCCTGGGGTTGTTTGCCGCTGTCGGCGCCATTCAGGCCATGTCACTGAAACCCTTTGAAGTGCTGGTGATCGCTCTGATGCTGAACTTTTCCCACTCCCTGTTCGTTGAGACAGCCGTGATCTCACAGCTGAAGATCAGCGGCATGAGAGTGGCTGTTTACAGGATCTTCCTCATGCTTCTGTCTGGCGTGGTGTATGGAACGGTTATTGGGGGGGTGTTGCGGCTATGGATGTAACCGCCGTACTGAAGGAGGCTTTCTGGGGCAGCCTTTCCACTGTATGGACGATTGCCATCATTGTCATGCCGCTGATGGTGGTGCTTCAGGTGGCTAAGGACTACCGGGTACTGGATTACCTGAGCCGATTTTTGAAACCAGTCACTGACTTTCTGGGAATGTCCAGGGAATCCGGGTTTCCATTATTGGTGGGGTTTGTGTTCGGCATTGCCTTCGGGGCGGGAGTCATTGTCCAGAGCGCACGCGAGGGAAATCTCTCAAAAAGGGACCTGGTGCTCCTCTCCATTTTTTTGGCCAGCTGCCATGCGATTTTCGAAGACACACTGGTATTTGTCGCCGTCGGGGCCAATGGTTTTATTTTAGCCGGCACACGACTGTCGGTGGCGATTCTGGCCACCTGGCTGGCATCAAAACGGGTGGATAAGTGGATAATCACCGATGTCACTGTTCCGGATTCGGAATAGTGACTTTCTCTCTGCCAACAGAAAAAAGGCCGCACCATTCTTTGCAAAATGGTGCGGCCTTTTTATTTCACCCCGAGATTGCTTCACGCCATGTTCCCCTGCAATGATATCCTTACTGAACCTTCAGCGCCAGACGCTCGTTGACAACGGACTCCCTGATCTCCAGGTCATCCGCTGCTTTCTCCAGGTTGATTTCCAGGTAGAGGATAATTTTTACGATAAACAGTTCCAGATCAATGGCAGGAGCCTTGGCATCAATCTCGCTTTTTCGTTCGTCACTCTGAATCCAGTAATGGTCATGCCAGGCGTCCAGAATCTCAAAGCTCTTTTCAATTTCGCTTCTCAGTTCTTTCGGCAGACAGATTAAGCTTCCTCTGATTTGTTGATATCGGTTTTCTTTCAGATACATTTCATAGAAAAGCTTGACAGCGCAGTGGATTTCATGGTGCTGGCCGGGATCTGCGATAATCTCCTCCAGCTTGGCATCGCACTTTCCTGCCAGCTCCAGGCGGTATTGCACAAATTCAGCAAACAGGGGTTCAATGCACCGCCTTGAACGCTGCCGGACCTCACCATGCAGCATCAGTTCTTCACGGACACCACTAATGAAATCACTGTTTTCCCAGGCAATGATTTTCGCCAGTTCCATATCCTCGAGGATTGTAGACAACTTGACAACCAAGCCCATCCGATCAGCTCCCCCATTGAGATCTTGAATTGATCATGCTCCTGTCATGGCTGCGTGTTTGACAAAAAGGCACTCAACGAACAAAAATAACCGGTTTTTGGTCGAAAACAGGTTATTCCTACTACCTGAGGCAACCGGCTGCCATAGCTCGCGCTTTAGGCCTTTGGCTTTGCGTATTCATCTTTCGATGAATTTGCTTTTCACGTATGATAAATCTATAACTTATTGTATACTATACTCTTTTTCGAACAGCTTTTCAAGTGATTTTGAATTTATTAACAAATGAATGATAATAAATAATAATGCATCATTATATAATCTGATAAAACTTGAATCATTCAGGATGTATATGGCGCTTTAGAGCTGAAACACCTGGTGATCCTCCACCAGTTCAATCTGCCAACCGTTGATCTTTTCTTTCGCTGAGGCAATCCTGCTTTTGGCCGCTGCCCTATCCTGATTCCCCCAGCGGGGATTCCGGTGAATCAACCCCAAACGGCCGCCGCCCGTGTTTGGGGCCAGCTTTTGGATGATCTGCTCCAGGGAAGAGTGATAGGGATCATCGGCCGGCTCCAAGGTCCAGCATTCGTGGAGCATTAGGCTGACACCGGCTGCCCTCTCGAAGGTCTGCTGAGAAACGCCTGTATCCGTAGCGTAGAACAGGCTGTTTTCCACTTTCAGCCCAAAGGACGGGTGTGAGTGGGACTGCCGAAAGGCTTTAAATGTTACATTCCCCACATTGAAAAGACCTTCATGATAATCGGCAAAAAACAACCGTTCAGCCAGATCTTCCACCGGACTGGAGGAGAATGGTTCACAGAAAAAATCACTCAGGATTTTCCCGGCGCCCTTGGGATAGGCCGGCTCTCCCGGTCCATGGATCCAGACTGTGTGGTTCCGGCAAAAAACGGGCAGGAATGACAGGCCGATGATGTGATCCATATGATAATGGCTCAGAACAATGTGAATGGTTTCGTGCTGTTGAAGCACTTCGCGATAACGGCCCAGATTGCTGAGCCCCGTTCCGGCATCCAGCAGAATCAGTACGCCTCCGGACTCGATCATATAACAGGCGGTTTCCTGTTGGGCAGTGGGGATCCATCCGCCGCTTCCCAAAACTGTCACTTTCATCATAATCCCTCCTGGCGATGAGTGGCTGTTGTTCCATACCACTGCTGGTTTCTTTCACTACCGATGTCTATTCCGACACCACCCATGATCCAAGCACGCTTTCCTTGCCTCTTTCCCCAGCCTCTTTTACAACAGTGCCTTTTTAATGCGCAGTCTTCCCGTTAAATGGAGAATCTCATTGGTCGGCTTCCGCAGCCCCGGCTTCTCTTTCTTCTGAAGTTCCGGGCTCAGATCTTCTTTATTGCCGTAATAACCCAGTGCCACCGCCGCTATGATGGCGGTGTCGTCGTCAACCTCAAAGGCTTCCCGGGTACGATCGACACTGAAGCCGCCCATGGCGTGGGTGTGCAGGCCTCTTCGATGAGCCTCCAGGCTGAGATATCCCCACGAGGTCCCCGCATCAAAAAGGTGCCAGCGATTTTCTTTGCCATTCTTGGCAAACTGCTTTCTGGACATAATGATCATCAGCACAGGGGCGTTGGCGGCCCACTCCCGGTTGGTCTCATTCAGAACATCCAGTATTTTCTCATACGCTGTTTCCCCCCGCATGGCCGCAATATACCGCCAGGGCTGTTCATTGAAACAGGAGGGTGCATAGCGTGCCGCTTCCATCACACCCAGCAGGTCCTCCTTTGACACTGGGAGATCGGGATCAAAGGCTCTGGGTGACCAGCGGGTCTTGACCTCCTCGAGAATTTCATAATCAAAGGTTCTGTTTTCCATCATCATTCCTCCATTCTTTTTCTGAATCATACCCACAGACACCCCCCGGGCAATCAACGATCATCAATGACTGTCACATCCAAAAATGACACAAGCAAATAGCTTCCGTTCCCTAAGGATGAACTGCCCCCTGATGCCGTTCAGTGCATCTCCCTGTTTTCTCATTTTTGTTGACTACCTAAAGGGTAATGGATCAGGGAAGGAAAGAATTGTACAAAAACGACACATGCGCCACAATGCTGTCATCAAGCTGCGGCGCATTACGTCTTCAGGAAAAGCCTTGATTTCAATGCCGGCCGTTTTTCCTGGAACCGTCGGGGCGTATACGTCGTGTACTCCCAGAAATGGCGGATAAAGTGAGACTGGTCATAGTAGCCGCTCTCAATTCCCACCGTATGGACACCTGCCGACACAATTTTCTGTACCCCCGCGCCGCATGCAAACGTGCCGGGCGGACACAGGATCAGATCAACATGATCCATGGGCAGCAACAATGCCAAATGACATAATGGTCTCGCAGTTTTTTCAGCCATAGCATGATGAAACCGACTCCTTCTTTTCTGTCCGGCTGCTGTGCCAGTCCTGAACCTTTTGTTTTCTTCCACCAGGTGCAATCACAAAAAATGACAACGCAATCCGGTTCCGTTCCCTCACTTCCGCCAGGTGGGCCGTTTCAGCGGCGGCCTGGAGCAACTTATTCTTGGTTTCTTCCAGCCTGTACCGGTTTTTCCGTTCCTGGTCATATGCCTGCTGGTAGGTGGCCAGCGCTTCGTCCAGCTGTTGCTGTCTTATGCCGGCGTAGAGGCAAACCATAAGAAGGAGGCCATACCCCAGAAGCCACTGACGATCAAGAAAATAACCACCCGGCAACACCAGGAGCAAGGCCATGGGTGCACGCTTTTCCACTGCCAGGTCATGGGCTGTCACCCCCAGAAAAGACAGGTGCAGGGGGTTGACGGCGGACATGGCAAGTACCAGAACCCCTTCCCCTGCCATGAGGAGGGATGAGTTCCGGTACCGTGTGCGCACCACGTAGGCAGCGGTCAAGAGCAGCAGACCTGCGAATTCCGGCAGGGTGAGGGTTTCTCCAAAGGCCAGGCTGACGGCCACCCAGATCATTAACAGGATTTTCAGTGCATAGTTCATGGACTGCCTCCCTTTTAATGGGATACCCTTATGATAATCTTCCCACGGTCAGGATGCAAGTGGCAGGTGGTCATCCCATTAAACAGAGATGTCCACCCGTCGCCAGCTGCCCATGAGGAAAAACACCAGGGAAAAGAGGAGGAGAATGGCCACTTCCCAGCCGGCATCCAGGAACCGGCCAGTAATCATCACCTTGTTTACGGCTTCCATCATCCAGGTGGTGGGCAGGAACATACCAATGTGCTGAAGGATCTGAGGCATGATTTCCCGGGGCCAGAGCAGCCCCCCCAGCATGGCCGGCGGAATCACCAACACCAGGAGAAGACTGACTTTGTTGCGTAACAGTCGTTTTAATGTGTTTGTCAGGATCATCATGAACGGGCCCTCCTTTCAGCTGTCAGTGCCGCGGTAAAGTGATGACAATGACAAGCCCCAGGGCGGCTGTCATGGTAAGGATGGTGCCGGTGTCTCTTCCGTAGATAGTGGTGAAAAACGCCGTCTGGGCCAGATAGTTGGGCGACAGGTACTGAACCGTGCCCAGCCAGGAACCGGTCGGTGGGTTGATGCGGAAAAAGCCCTCTGCCAGAAAGGTCATGGCCGGCACCAGGATGTTGACAATGTTCCCCGCCAGTATCTCGTCCCGGGTAATCATCACAATGGCGGTGCCCAACCCAATGTTTTTCTTAATGGCCTGCCCCTGCAGCTCACTGTCCAGTTCAAAAACCCGAATGGTGCCATTGTCCTTACGTGTCAGGCCGGTGATCATGTTCAGGGTGGTGGTTTTTCCTGCCCCATTGGGGCCCAACAGCCCCATGATTTCCCCTTCTTTTACTTTCAGTGTCACGTGATCCACTGCCAGGTGATCCTGGTAACGTTTCACCAATCCTTCCAGTGCCAGTAACATGGTCTTTCCCTCCCGTTTCCTACGACTCTATTCCTTGTCATTGCAATAACATTAGCACATCCTGCTACTCAGCCAATAAAAAGACTCCCATTTCTTCTCAAATGTTGTACGTTGCTACATGTGTAGGTGGTTCCTAATACTCCGAGTTCCTTTAACTAACGCCTGTTGCCGATACGGGTTCACTCTCAACCAACTTAAATGGTTGCCGCTGACGGTAAGTTAATGAACGCCACAGCCATTCCATGGGGCCGAAGCGGAAGCGGGACAGCCACCAGCCGCTGAAGGGAATCTGGACCAGGAAGATGAGCAGGGTCACACCCCAGAGGGCGGCGGCACCCACCTGTTCATAGAGGCCAAACCCGTAACCATTGAACAGCAGGGCGCCAATCACCGAGTGCATCAGGTAGTTGGTCAGGGCCATGCGCCCCACATTCCCCAAGGGTGCCACCCATTTGGCGCCGGTGGTGTTCAGACGAAGCAGGCAAAGACCGGCAATGTAGGCGCCGCCTAAAACTGGCGCTCCCAGTGTCCAGAAAAAAGTGGACATCCAGGGAATTTCAGCAAAGAAGATAAAGGCTGCGTTCAGTGAAACCCCTCCAATCAATCCCCAGATAAAGAAGGTTTTCAGAAATGGTTTGTGCTCCGGCAGCTGCTGTAAAAACTGCCTGCGTCCCACCAGAAGTCCCAGGAGAAAGAGGGTCATCACGGTGCCACTCTGGGTCATGAAGATGATGACAAAAGAGAACAGGGATGCCGCCACCTGGAACAAGGCCACTTGTAGAAAATGTCCATTTGTATAAATGTCTCGGCCCATGGGCAGGATGCCTGCCATTTCTGCTGGTAGTTCACCGCCACTGCCACCCAGAGAGCCGCCCATCAGCCCCAGGGTCATGAAGTTGATGACTATAAAGACCCCTGCCCACACCAACAGGGTTTTATCCCTGCGTTTTCGGAAGGCCATGAGCAATAATCCCAACAGGGCATAGTGTCAAAGGATGTCACCAATGAAGAAAAATGTGGTGTGTAAGAGCCCCAGGGCAAACAGCAACCAAAGCCGCCGGGGATAGAATGACTTTAAGTCCTTTCCCTTTTCCTCAGCCCGGGCTAACTGGATGGAAAAGCCAAGTCCGAAAAGGAAGGAAAAAATGACGTAGAATTTTCCCAGGGCCAGGAAATTTACCAGGGTTTCTGCCACTTGGTCATACCAGGGAATACCAGCAGGTGGTGTATACCCCGGCAGCCAGACGGGCCCTGCCATACCGGCGATGTTCACCGCCAGGATGCCAAATATGGCAAACCCCCGGAGAATGTCAAGGATGTCAATGCGCTCTTTTGTATTCACAGGCTCAATGGTTTGATGTGCTTCATGTGTCATGTTCAAATACTCCTTTCACTGTTTCACAGAACCAGCACTTCAGATGCCTTTCAGGCTGGTGATCTTCGGTTGGTTAAATGGATTATCTTCAGTATAGTTAGACCCGGTTTGTGAAACCAGTGAATAATGAACAAAGTTCACATGACAAATGTCACATCATTCTGCACCGAATGCCGGATGAACAGAGCACATCAAAAAAAAAGAGAGAAATATATCATATTTTCTCTTGATAACTCGCTTAAATGCAAATAGTTATATCATATTAGTATATTTACACCTTATCATGATGGATATTTCGATCATAATGTGGTGTGAGGCCTGAAAATTAGAAATTGTTGAATTGGAGAATCTGGGGCAATCGCATGACGGTTCAGTCACCATGGAGTTTGGCAAAGACCAGTATGACGATACGGACTTCAATAACCATCACCCTCATGCCAGGTGCTTCAGCATATGGTTCCGCAGGGCGTCATAGGACAGGGCCCCGGTGGTATGGCCCTTGTCAATGACCGCCACTTCCAGGCCGCTGTAAGACGCCTTTTGCACCTCGAAACGGATAATGGCATCATGCCGCGACAGCAGGGGAAATACGTTATCATGGCTGTGGCCGCAGGCGTCGAAAGAAGGCTGGAAATCAAACAGCCGTTTCATGGTTTCCGGTTGGGCCTTGGCGGAAGCGTCGACAGCCTTGCTGTAGACCGAGTAGAGGAAGGCGTCATGCATGGCCAGCCCCGCCAGCAGGGGTGTATACACATCCGCAGAATTGAAATGGATATGATGCAGGTTGGCGATAAAACCGCCCAGACTGGTGCCACCCACCAAAATGGGCCGGTCCGACATTGACCGGACCTGCCGGATGGTCTCTTCGATCACCCGCAGGGAGACGGCCTTCATGCCCAGCCAGTTTTCCGTAGCCACCATGCCGCCCAGGAAATCTTTCCGCCGGTTGTGATAGGGCGCCCGGACCAGGAACAGGTTGGCGTCGATGTCCATTTTAGCCAGGGGGAATATGTTCCGGAAACCGTAATCAAAGGGAATTTCCATGGCCCCATGATGATAGATCAGGGTGGGGTAAGCAGCCCCCTTCCACTGGACCAGCCGCAGGGCCGGGTGCAGTTCCCCCACCAGGGTCTGTGCCGTAAGTTCGTAGGTGTTTTCCCCTGCAATGGGCGGCATCTGCAACTGAACACCCTCCAGGTGCGCTTCCAGGGAAACACTTTCCACCTTCTCACGGAAATAGCCGGGAAAAAACATGGATCCGGTGGTGATGGCCAGGGTATCGATAACCCTATGGCGGTTGACATTGCTCATTTTTTACGCCTCCTGTTTGACTGTTTGCCGGTTGACTGCATACTTTCCACTAAAAAATCGATGATGTTCATCAAGGCAGCCAGGGGTTCTTCTCCCTGGCGGTAATCGTAATGCTCCAGGCTGCTGACACTCATCACCACCACATAGGCCGCCACCCGGCAGTCCAGGCCCCTGCGGAACTCCCCCTTTGCCACATAGGCTTCGATGACTTTCCGGAAAGCCTGGATGGACCGGGGCATTTCCTGTCTGATGATCATTTTTTTGATCTCCTGAGGACATTCATTGAGAAATTCGTGCTTCAGTTTCCCCATCTGGTCGTTGGCGGATTCCAGTGCCTGCAGCTGTTCAATGTACCGGCTCAGGTATTCCCTGAAGGTCAGGCTGGGCACCTCCTCCCAGAGACTGTTGAACAGGTCGATTTTGGTGTCCCCCACCCGGGTGAAGAGGTGGATGTAGAGATCGTCCTTGTTCTCAAAGTACTGGTAAAAACTTCCCTTGGGAATCTCCGCCCTGTTGACGATGGCGTTGATGGAGACCTGGCTGTAGTGCCGTCCGGAAAAGGCATCAATGGCTGCCTGGATGATTCGCTGTTGTTTCTCCTCCGGCAGATTGAAAAAGGTTTCCTTGGGCAAATCATTCACCTCCTAATATGACCAACGGTCATATGACCACTGGTCATATTATCACATGCTTTTGTTCCTGTGTCAATCAGTTTATTAAAAATAAAAAAACAACGCCGTCTCCCATGAGGAGATAGCGTCGTTCAGGTGACGCCTGAAATATTATTTGACTGCTGCAACCACGGTGATTTCCACCAATAGATTTTCACTGGCCAGTTTCGCTTCCACGCAGGTACGGGCCGGTTCAAACCCATCCTGGATCCAGGGATCCCACACTTCATTCATTTCGCTGAACAGACTGATATCCTTGAGGTGAATCACGGCTGACAGCAAATGGTTTTTATCCGAACCGCTAAATGATCCCGTTGTGCACCACCGCTTTGCTCATGCGTCCGTTTCCTTCGTGCCGTTGGATGGTCATGGTTTTTCTCCCTTTTCAAATGATTCCACCGGTTATTCCTTTGCCAGCAATTCTGTGAGGGCCGAGACAAACGTCCGGATATCCTCTTCATTGTTATAAAAATGAATGCCGATCCGGAGTCTGTCGCCGGAGAGGTTGAGGCGGATCTTCCGGGTCTCGAAGAATTCATTGCTCCAATTATATCCTTCGGCCGCTTTCAGGTAGACGATGCCGCTGCGGTTGATCTCCTGCAGCCAGGGATCAATGGTCACCTGTTCCAGCTTGTCCACTTCCCGGTAAAGCAGTGCCACCAGGTTCAGGATATGGTCTTCCACATCCTTTTTCCCCAGCGAGAGATACGTTGCGACGGATTCTTTCACACCGTTCAGCCCCAGCCAGTTCAGGCCGCCGGTTTCAAATTTCTGCGCGCCTTCATGCAGCACCAGGGCTGGATTGTTGAAATCCTTCACCCGGTCCCGCACTCCGGTCCAGCCCACATGACATGGCCTGATTTTATCAATCACCGTCTTTCGCATATAACCGACGCTGAAGCCAAACACATTGGCCAGCCACTTATAGGTGGAAGCCACCATCACATCGATTTTCATCTCTTCCACGTCCAGATCCATGGCGCCCAGGCTCTGCGTGGCATCCACCACCAGGTAGACACCTCTTTCACGGCATGCGTCGCCCAGCCGGCGAATTTCATAATGATAGCCGGAGGAAGGCTCCACGGAACAGATGGATACGGCAAAGGTGTCGGCATCAATGCTGTCCAGCACCTGATCCGTTGTCACCACCCCTCCCTGATTCTTCATATACCGAACCGCAACACCGTTTCGCTCCTGGTTCAGCCACGCGTTTCGGGTGGCGGGAAAGGAAATGTCGGGAACAATGACATTGCTTCCCGCGGGAATTTCAATGCCGTTGATAAACGTATTTAACATGTCTGAACTGTCTTTTCCGTAAAAGATCTCATCCGCCCGGGCACCGATCATTCCGGCGAAAACGGCCCGCCAGTCATCCGCCGCCTGCCAGCTTTCCCAGTAACCGGCAATGGAGACACCGGACAGCAGCCGCTTGTCCAGGATCCCTTTCATGGCTTCATAGCTGTTCGTGGAAAACAGCCCGGTAGTGGAGGTGTCGAGGTAAACCTGGTTGTTGGCAGCCGGATAGCGCTTCCGTACCGCTTCAAATGTGTTCATTGTTTCATTCCCCTCATCGTGGATATTTTTTGATCATTTTGATCACTACCGAAAATTTTTGCAGAGTCTTCTGCAAAAGCGCCATTTCCCAGTGGAAACGGCGCTTATCATTATCTGGCAGCTGCCTAAAGAGGCAGCTTTTGTCCGATGCCCTTCTCCAGAGCCACATCGAAGATTTCTCTCCCGACCACCACATCGCACACTGCCATGCCGATATTGCTGCAGACAATCAGTTCCTCGTCACTGGTACGGCCTGGTTTCACCGCGGCAATCACTTCGCCGGTTTCACCCGCAATGACCGGCAGACCACCCGGGAAATAACCCATGCGGGCAAAAAGCTCATGCTCTTCAGTGCTGTCCACCAAATACCGGTCGGCTTCCAGGGAAATATCC
>JAWSUV010000053.1:14928-16896 GCA_033549305.1 Bacillota bacterium
CCGGATCCCAGAAGGTGTTCAGGTCACAGGGCAGGATGGTTTGTCCTGGTAACACCCATTCCTTTTTCACCACGGCCAGGGGCTCTTTCAGGATGATGGTCGCCGAACTCATGACGTCACATTTTTCGGCCACTTTCTGAGGACTCTTTCCTTTCACAATTTCAATGTCGATTTCCGGCTGCACCAGTTGAATCAAATGATCCATGGCACTTTCATGAATGTCGTATATATAAATCCTCTTCAACTTCTTCAGGGTTTTCACGACAAACCTCACATGCTCAATGCCCTGCACCCCGCAGCCAAACATCCCGAAGGTTTCCGCATCCGGATGCAGTGCCGCGGCGGCCAGCACCGTCACCGCCGGAGTTCGCATGGCCGTCAGCCAGGTGCAGTCCATAATCGCCATGGGGCATCCGGACAGTACATCGTTCATGATCAGCAGGCCGGTGGTCTGGGGAAGGTTGAATTTCGACGGATTCTGGGGATAGCACTCAATCCACTTGGCCCCCACCGCCTTCTGGGACGGGACGTAAGCCGGCATGGCATGGAAAAACACATCTTCAAAGGGGTGTACCCCAATTTTGGCCGGCATTTCATATGCCTTGCTGCCATGGGCCACCAGTGCCTTTTGGGTCAGGTCCAGAATCCGGTCCCGGGTAATCCCCAGGTGTTGGCATTCTGATTTTGTCAGGTACAGCAGTTCTTTACCCAGGTCCAGCTTTTTCATCACCGCTTCGCGGTCTTCCATCAAATCCATCCGGTTCTCCTCCTTTGATTGTCCGCCGATTCCTGCATTCAATTCAACCCGTTATCCTGCCTGTGGTACCATTATATGGTATTTGCCATGAAGATTATATAAACAAAGATAACTATTTTTGCACAAACAATGCCTCGAAAAGAAATTTTGGTGGTATATGATCATGCTGGGAGAAACATTTTACCCATCGATGCGTAGAATTTTTTAGATGGAAAATAGAATACCAATGGAGAGTGGTGGTCACATGCAAGGAAAACGACAATGGCTTTTGGGCGGCATCGAAATTGAGAACCGGTAAATGCAAAACCCTTTCACCTGGGTGAAACAAACAGCTTCGTTAGTGTGTGAGCGTTCAACGGGTTTAGGCTATCGACGTTTGTTTTTTTCCTTGATCAGGTTGCGGGCATTTTTCATGCCGCCGACCGCTTTAAACATTTCTGTTATTTTTTCCTGTTCAATCTGCCGGGAGTTCAGGCCGTCGTACTTCGCTTCCTTCTTCAGTTTCCGGTAGCTTTCCAGCCGTTCAGCCGCCAGACGGCCCTCAGCAATAGCCTCCTGCACCGAGCAGCCTGGCTCGCGTGTATGGGAACAGTCGCTGAAACGGCAGTGTTCTGACAATTGGTTGATGTCTGCAAAGGTTGCGGACAGATCCGCCTGTTCGAGACCCAGCTCCCGCATACCCGGAGTGTCGATGACCACCCCGCCGCTTGGGAGGAGAAATAACTCCCGGTGGGTGGTGGCATGACGCCCCTTATCATCCTTGCGGATCTCACGGGTTTTAATGCGTTCCTCTCCCATGAGCCGGTTGATCAGCGTGGATTTTCCCACCCCGGAGGAACCCACAAAAGCGATGGTTTTTCCCTTGTCCAGATGGGCTTTCACCGGTTGAAAACCCTCCTCCTTCATACTGCTGGTCACGATAACCTCCACGCCAAGTGCTACGGTTTCCAGTTCTGCCAGTTTTTGGGGCAGATTCATGCACAGATCGGATTTGGTGAGCACAATGACCGGTGTGGCACCGCTGTCCCAGGCGATACTCAGGTAGCGCTCCATCCGGCGGAGGTTGAAATCCTGGTTCAGGGACATGCAGATGAAGACCGTGTCAATGTTCGCAGCCACCACCTGCTCCTCCGACCCGCTGCCTGCCGCTTTACGGATAAAAACACTTTTCCGGGTCAATATCCGATGGATCATGGCATGACCCTCCCGGT
>JAWSUV010000054.1:0-16498 GCA_033549305.1 Bacillota bacterium
CGTGCCGTATGCCCTGATGAAGTGGCGGTCACAATGGCTGAGGCTCCCAGATCCTGGGCAATATTGCAGGTGGCGTTACTGATGGCGTCTGTGATACTTGTTTCCTTTTCGATGTCTTTACTGCGAAGCAGTCCACGATAGTCAATAGCTGCTTCGGTTCGTTTGGCAATCACAGACATCATCTCCACTGCCTCCACCGGATATTTCCCGGCCGCTGTTTCTCCCGACAACATGATGGCGTCAGTGCCGTCAAAAATGGCATTGGCAACATCGGTGACTTCTGCCCGGGTCGGTCGCGGGTTTCGAATCATGGAGTCCAGCATCTGAGTGGCAGTGATGACAGGCTTGCCGACCCTGTTGCATTTTTTAATCATTGTTTTTTGAGCATGGGGAATTTCTTCCGTTGGAATCTCAACGCCAAGATCGCCCCGCGCCACCATAATCCCGTCAGAAGCGGCGATGATCTCATCCAGGTTGTCCATCCCCTCCTGGTTTTCGATTTTGGAAATAATGTGAATGAACCCTGCATCGTTTTGCTCCAGTATTTCCCTGATGGCTATGACATCAGCGGCTTTACGCACAAAGGATGCCGCGATGAAGTCAATGTTGTTCCGAATACCGAATTCAATATCTTCCCTGTCTTTATCAGTGATGGCCGGCAAATTAATGCGCACCCCCGGGATATTCACCCCTTTATGGTTTTTAACCACCCCGCCATTCAACACACGGCACAGTATATCCGTTTTGTCTCTTATCTCCATAACTTCCATCGCAACCAATCCGTCATCGATCAGGATTATGTTGCCTTTTTTTACATCGCCCGGGAGGTTCTCATAACTCACGTTACAGATCGCATTGTCTCCCAGGACGTCCCGAGTGGTAATCACGAAGTCCTGACCCTCATCAAGTGTCACTTCCGGTTCTGCAAATTTACCTGTGCGAATTTCCGGTCCTTTGGTATCCAGCAAAATGGCTACCGGGATATTCATCTCACGCCGGACCGCTTTAATGGTGTCGATCCGTGCCTGGTGTTCTTCATGCGTTCCATGAGAGAAGTTGAGGCGCGCCACATTCAAACCATGGATGACCAGTTGTTCGAACACCTCTTTCGATTCACTGGCTGGTCCCAGCGTACATACGATTTTCGTTTTTTTCATTCTATTTCCTCCTCAAATACACACACCATTCATTATTATATTGACAGAATTTCGGCCAGTTTAAAGGTGTTGTGATCCAGCTTCTTCTTCATCGCCAGCGCTTTTTTAATATCAACGTCAACCAGTTCATTGCATTTGATTCCCACAGCTCTGCTCTTTTTGCCTTCGAGCAGCAATTCGACTGCTCTGGCACCCATTTTGCTTGCCAGGATCCGGTCCGCTGCGCTGGGGCTGCCTCCGCGTTGAATATGTCCGAGTATTGTCGCTCTGGTTTCCGTACAGGTTTTATCTTCAATGGCTATTGCGAGTTCCACCGCACTGCCCGCACCTTCTGCCAGCAGAACCAAGCTGTGCAGCTTGCCCCGGTTTTTTCCCCTGATAATTTTTCGGCATATTTCATCCAGTTCAAAAGGAATTTCCGGAACAATGATACTTTCCGCTCCTCCAGCCAAACCGACTGCAAGCGCAATGTCACCACACCGTCTGCCCATGACTTCAACAATATTGACTCTTCCGTGGGAACTTGATGTGTCACGGATTTTGCTGACAGCATCCACGGCCGTGTTGACAGCGGTATCGAATCCAATGGAATAATCTGTATATTCAAGATCATTGTCGATGGTGCCAGGAACGCCAATGGCCGGCATCCCCATTTCATTAAGTTTCATCGCCCCTGTGATGGAACCATCTCCGCCAATCACAACAAGACCATCTACGTCAAAGACATCCAGTACATTCAGCGCTTTCTTCATTCCTTCATCTGTCATGAACTCTTCACTACGGGCAGTCTGAAGAACGGTACCGCCTCGGTGAATAATGTCCGCCACTGAAGAAAGATTCATTTCATTCAGCTTTCCATTTATCAGACCGTCGTATCCTCTTTGAATGCTGTAGATTTTACATTCATGGTAAATCGCAGTGCGTACGACAGCTCTAATGGCTGCATTCATGCCTGGTGCATCGCCGCCGCTTGTCAACACGGCAATTGTTTTCATATAGGTTCCTCCAATTCCATCAGGCTTGTTACTGCATTCGCCATTGTGGTCATTTTTTGTCCCGCATGTTCAAATTTTGACCAGGGGAGTTTAAGCTATTATATCACAATTTAAGCCATTTTGATGGCTTCATTTCCAAAAACTTTTTTCAGTGCCCCCACAAGATCAGCATCCTTTCGAACCCAAAGCGCTTTTTCTGCCAACAGGCGCTGGCGAGTGGATTCGATGTATATCATGACAGGCACTTCTCCCTGGTATTGCTTCAATAGCGGTTTCACTTGTTCGATGAGATGAATCTGATCCGGTTCGGCTATTTTAATCCACAGTTTTTCATCTGCATCAATCAGCTGTTTCGTGTCAGGCTTTTGCGCCGGTGTCTTCCGAAAAACACTCCCATTGCCATTTCCCCTGTTTTTCCAGGTATGCACCTGATCAATCCCGGTCATGTGGCTGACGAGTACTTTTGGCGCTTCTTCATCTTTGAAATCAAGGATACCCTCAACAATGACAATCTCGTCTTCATGCACAAATGGGAGATATTTTTCAAGTGTCTGCGGAAATAATATACACTCGACGCTACCAAAAACATCCTCCAGCTGAATGATTGCCATCATCTTGTTATTGCGTGTAGTTTTCATCGTCTTTGTCATGACGATTCCGCCCAGCACCAGGGTTTGGCGATCCCCGAAACGGGATGCTTCCGGGTGGTCAACCATCTCACTGAAGTCACGGCTGTCTGCGGTAATCACTTCTTTCAGCTGATCCTGGTAGGATTGGAGCGGATGACCGCTGAGATATAACCCCAGCACTTCCTTTTCCATGCTGAGACGTACGCGTTCCGGAAAATCATCCACATTGGGGTAGGCCACATCCGGTTCCCGTCCCATCAACTCATTCATTTCAAAAAGAGCTAACTGCCCTTCCAGGTTATTTTTTCGTGTTTTCACCGCACTTTCAAGCACTTGTTCATAAATGGCCATCAATTGTGCACGGGTCGCTCCCATGCTGTCAAAAACGCCGGCCTTTATCATGCTTTCCACCGCACGTTTATTCAGGTCCCTGGTATTCATTCTTTCGCAAAAATCTGCGAGTCCTTTATAGTGTCCATTTTTTTGGCGTTCCATCACCATTTGATTGATCATCGATGAGCCCACATTTTTTACGGCCGACATTCCGAAACGAATTTTTCCCTGTTGTACAGAAAACCCGCTGACGCTGCTGTTTAAATCCGGCGGCAATACACAAATATCCTGACGTCGGCAATCATAGATATATTCTGCAATTTTGGTTGAATTACTCATGACACTGGTCATAAGCGCCGCCATGAAAGCGACTGGATGATGCGCTTTCAGATAAGCAGTTTGGAATGCCAGGACTGCATAGGCCGCGGCATGAGATTTATTGAAGGCGTATTTGGCAAAATCAATCATTTCATCGTAAATGCGATGAGCCGCATCTGCCGGAATCCCCCGGGACACACAGCCCTCGATTTCCATTGATCCGTCAGAGCCTTTCTTTCCGTATATAAAATGACGGCGTTCTTCTTCCATCACGTCCATTTTCTTCTTGCTCATTGCCCGCCGCACCAGGTCGCTTCGGGCATAGCTGTATCCTGCCAGATCGCGCACAACCTGCATTACCTGTTCCTGATACACCAGGCATCCATATGTCACGTTCAGAATCGGTTCCAGGGCATCATGGAGATACCGAATCTGGTTCGGCTGGTTCTTGTTTCGAATGTAGCGGGGAATGGAATCCATCGGACCGGGCCGAAACAGGGATATACCCGCAACAACATCCTCAAAACAATTGGGTTTAAGCTCTTTCATGAACTGGATCATACCAGTGCTTTCCAGTTGAAAAACCCCCAGCGTGTCTCCACGGCTGATCAGTTCGTAGACAGCCGGATCATCATACACGTTCTCGGAAAAATCAAACCCCGTCTCTTCTGTCTCACGGATAATTTTCAGGGTGTCGTGAATAACGGTTAGTGTTCGCAGTCCCAGGAAATCCATTTTTAGAAGGCCCAGTTCTTCCAGAATCCCCATGGGAAACTGCGTTGTGATACTGTTTTCATGCATGTACAATGGTACATGCTCATTCAGTTTTTTCCGGGAAATCACTACACCCGCTGCATGAGTAGACGCATGCCGTGGTGTTCCTTCCAGTTTTCGGGCCATGTTAATCAGATATCCGGCCCGTTCATTATCACGTGTAAGCTGCAGCAGCTGGGGATTCATTTCCAGTGCCTTATCGATGGTCATCCCCAATACCATGGGTACCATCTTGGCAATTTGATCGACTTCACCGTAAGGCATGTTGATCACTCTTCCAACATCCCGAATGGCCGCCCGCGCTGCCAAGGTTCCAAAGGTAATAATCTGAGCCACCCGGTCATTCCCATACTTTTTTTTCACATATTCAATAACCTCTTCCCGCCGCTCATAACAGAAATCAATATCAATGTCCGGCATGGATATGCGTTCCGGATTTAAAAACCGTTCAAAAATCAGATGATATTTTAGTGGGTCAACGTCTGTGATCCCAAGTGTATAGGCTACCAGACTGCCTGCTGCGCTGCCGCGTCCCGGGCCTACCGGTATGTCATTGTCACGGGCATATTTTATAAAATCCCAGACAATTAAAAAGTATTCCGTATACCCCATCTGGAAGATAGTGTCCAGTTCAAGCTGCAAACGGTCCCAGATTGTCTGTTCCGGAGCATGATACCTCTTCAACAGCCCTTCATGACATAATCGCTGCAGGTAGTGGTTGAGTGTTTCGCCTTCCGGAACCTTGTACTCCGGAAGATGAATGGTATTGAAATCAAAATCCACCTCACATCTTTCCGCAATCCGCCAGCTGTTTTCGATGGCTTCAGGCACTTCCGGAAACAGGAGCCGCATTTCATCTTCAGACTTGAGGTAAAAGGCATCATTCGGAAATTTCATTCGATCACGGTCATCTTGATTTTTGCCGGTTTGAATGCACAGCAAAATATCATGAGCCTCCGCATCCTCCTGTTTGACATAATGAACATCATTGGTCGCGACAAGTGGGATGCCTGTTTCACGGCTCAACATGATGAGATCTCGGTTCACCCGTTTTTGCTCTTCCAGGCCGTGATCCTGAATCTCCAGGTAAAAATGATCTCTTCCAAAGAGGTTGTCCAGCCTGAGGGCTAGCTGCTTTGCCTGATCATACTGGTTGTTTAGAAGAAATTGCTGGATATCCCCTGCCAGGCAGGCACTGAGACAAATCAACCCTTCTGTGTGGTTTTCAAGAGCCTCATAGTCAATGCGCGGCTTATAGTAAAAGCCCTCCAGAAAGCCTCGCGACACCAGCTTGATCAGATTTTGGTATCCCTGCTGATTTTTTGCCAGCAACACCAAATGACCCTGATCTTTGTCGCGAGCAGGGTCTTTATCCATCAATGATCTGGCAGCTGTATACACTTCGCATCCAATGATGGGCTTCAGATTTCGTTTTTGGGCTTCCTTGTAAAAATCCACCACCCCGAACATCGTCCCGTGATCAGTAATGGAAACCGCTTTCATTCCCATGGATTCAACCTGATCCATGACTGATCCGATGGTGGTAAATCCATCCAGCAGACTGTATTCCGTATGCAGGTGGAGATGGACAAACATAGCATCACCCGTCAATTCTTTGATGATCATCTTTCCCCACAATAAGAGAGATTAGTCGTTATTGATATCTTTTTCCTGTTTCAGATATAAAATCGCCTCTAACACACCCCCGGCAACGTCACGGGACCGCTGAGAAAGACGGTAGCACTGCTCCGGCGTCACATCTGGATCAATTTCGAGAATTTTTAATCCTTTCCAGACAGGCGTTCCGTCTTTAATAATTCCGCGAACGATTCCACTGATTTGCGCATTGATAACATGTTCCCCAATCTGTGCAACCATCTGTCCTTTTTGGACCATGTCACCAATATGCACATGTGTCTGAATAACTCCCCCGCTGGGTGCATTGGCCACTTTGTTGACTTCAACACCTTCACTTTCACCGGGCACATCCGTTTCCGGTTCAGCAGATCCTTCAAAAATCAGCCGTCCCAAATCATGTCCCTTCTTCGTTTCGATCACAATATCCACATCGCGGCCGGCGACAAATCCGGGGCCTGTGGCGATGGTGATGGATGCCATTTCCTTGCTGGTTCCAGTATATTTTCTGGCCATAATAGCATCCACCAGAATATCCACCGGAATCTCCTTTAAAATCTCGCACTCCGTGTCAACAATCACCGGAATTAGTTTTTTTCCCCAGGCTTCCATAATTGCTTCAGCATGTGACACTTTAACTCCCTTGATCCCCTCGACAGTCATTTCCCCATTAAAAACTGCCTGGGCATAAGCAACCGTCCGGCGAATGGAAATCGGCGCCTCATCTTCGATGATAAAGACTTTAAAACCACTGCGCTGCAGTTTGTGTGCAATGGCCGTGCCGACTTCTCCTCCTCCGCGGATGGCTACGATATCCCGCAACATGAAATCAACTCCCTCTCTTTTATTGTTCGCTGCGGCTGTTGGATGATCACTCTTATTATACGCTATTTGATTCGTAAAATAAATGTAAAAATGGCTTAACTGACCCTGAAATCCGTTTGCAAAGCATCCTTTAAACGACGGAATCTAAGCCCTGTCACTCTTTTTCTTGCTTTTCAGTTTTTTTTCGATTTGTTCCAGTTTGCGAAACCGGTGATTGATCCCTGATTTTCCAACGGGTGGGTTCATTAACTCACCCAGTTCTTTCAGGCTGGATTCCGGATACTTTAAGCGAGCAACCGAAATGTCCCGAAGCCCCTGAGGGAGATGCTGAATCCCAATCCGCCGATCAATGAAGTTGATCATTTCCACCTGACGCATGGAAGCCTGCACTGTTTTACTTAAATTTGCCGTTTCACAGTTGACAATCCGGTTAATATTGTTTCGCATCTGTTTGAGTATCCGAATATTTTCAAGCGCAAGCAATGCCTGATGAGCTCCCATTATATTTAACAAATCAACTATCTGCTCTCCTTCTTTCAGGTACAGGACATGGTACCCTTTGCGTTCAATCCGTTTCCCTTCCAGCCTGAAACGTTTTAATATATTTTGAATGCTGTCAATGTGTGGTTCTTTGGATGAGACAAATTCAAGGTGATAATTTTTCTCAGGGGAGCTTATGGAGCCTCCTCCCAAAAAAGCACCGCGCAGATAAGCCCGGCGACAGCAGCGACTTTTTAGCAGATTACCCGGCCAGTCATCCAGAAGAGTGATTCCTTCCTCTGTTTCCAGCAAAACGCCTGTTTCCTTAAGTAAGCGAAGACTGTCTTCTGTCTTTTGTATGAGCAGAACATACTGCTTTCCTTTGTTAAAGCGCGGTGTCTGCCGTACTTGCATTTCAGTGCTGAATCCATAGACCTGTTTAATGAGTTTGAAGATTTTTCGAGCCGTCGATGGATTTTCAGTGCTCAGTTGTATGTGCATTTCACTGGGGCCGGCAAATTCCAGCGTGCCGGACATACGGATCAGCGCCGCCAGTTCTGCAATTTGACAACATTTCTTTTCAGGTATGATTCTGGCCAATTCTTCTTTGGTATTCGTTGAAAATGACATTGTGTGTATTCCTTTCTAACGGCCTTCCTGTATTTGCTGCCCAATTTCATTCAAGTATTCCAACCCTTTTTGAACCATCCGTCGTTCATCCGGGTATTTCACCATGTCCAACACCCGGTCAATATGAACAAACCGCGCTTCAACAAATCCTTCATTTCTTTGCGGGAAGCAGCGCATGGTACGCGATTGCATCAGAAACCAGTGGACTGTTTTATAAATACTTTCGTTGCGTGCATAACTGGCTTGATACACATAATGAATGGCACCCAGGTACCGATCGATTTCAGCTTTTACACCCGATTCCTCGGAAACTTCACGTACGGCAGTATCCCGTATGGTTTCATCCGGTTCAACTTTTCCTTTCGGCAAAACCCAGTCCCCATTGTATTTTTTTAACAGCAGGATGGCATTGCCAAAAATAACAACGCCGCCGGCGCTGGTTTCATAACGCATACCCTCACCCTTTTTAGACCGATCCACAACGAACGCCAACAATTCACTTTACTTTACCATATTCCACCATTCGCTTCAATCACCGCATCAACCTGTAAAAAAGTCCGCCGATTTTTCACCTGCGGACCAGAGCGAATCCATGTTTAGAATGACGATCCTTCCTTACTGCTTAAAATTTTATGATGCTTTTCATATAGAATCTCGTTACGAAAAGGTTGAAGAAATTTCACCCGCAGCGGACTTGGTCATGCAGATGATTTTTTCCCTGTCTCCCAGTCGGAAGGTAGGGATGGAAACACTCATGGCCGCAATGCAATTGCCCAGTTTATCCCGGATGGGAACGCCAATACAGGTTAGCCCTTCTTCCACCTCTTCATTGTCTGTTGCATATCCATTCCTTCGGATCTGATCAAGGATGTCAATCATCGCAAATTTGTCTGTTATGGTATTTTTTGTGTACGCCTCCAACGGCTCAGTGGAACTCATAAATTGATCATAACTGCCATTGCTGTTATAGGCCAGCAAGCATTTCCCCACTGATGTCGCATGAAGCTGCCGTTTATCACCAATATGGGGAACGGCAGAAAACTGCCTTTCAGCATCTGCTTTCAGAATCGTGATGGCATGAATGCCCTGGGCGATGGAAACATTGACACTTTCATTCAACGCATGTGCCAGTTTCTGAATGGGCGCCAGCGCCCGCTTTTCCAGTAAGGTGACGATTTCCACTTTGCTGCCGATGAGATACGGCTTGATGGTCAGATAATATTTTTTGGACTGGTAATCCTGGTAAATATATTCCGCTTCCTCCAGTGTAGCCACCAGGCGGTGCGCTGTACTTGTCGGATAATGCAGTTCCGCACTGATCTCGGTAATACTCCATGCGGGGTGCACCATGAATAGTTCCATCACCTGCAATGCTTTCAGGACCGACTGGATATTGTCATTCTTCAAAAAACCATCTCCTGTCTAACAGAAGAAACCAGAAGGTGTTCCCCTGGTTCCGCTGTTCACTTCACTGAAGCGCTGCTATGTTAATGGTTTGAGTTTTGATGTGAAGTGTCTTAGAATTGCCGGCTCCCAGATGATTTCATAACCTTTCAGGCTGGCAGCTCTCTCTTTAATTGCACTCAGTGCTTCTGCAATAACGTCCAGATGAGACTGTGTATATACCCTTCTTGGAACCGCAAGTCGCGTAAACTCAAACTCTGATTCAATTTGCTCACCCGTGTCAGGATCATTGCCCATCATGTAAGAGCCAATGTCGCAGGAACGAATTCCTGCTTCAATATACAGCTCCAGTGCCAGGGTTTGCGCCGGAAACTGGTAGTATGGAATATGTGGCAGCATTTTTTTTGCATCGATAAACAATGCATGGCCACCCACCGGCGACTGATAAGCAATACCCGCTTCATCCAGCTTGCCAGCCAGGTATTCCATTTGTCCGATACGGTACTGCAAAAAGTCAAAATCAGTTCCTTCCTGAAGACCAATTGCCATGGCTTCCAGATCTCTTCCCGCTAACCCGCCGTATGAAATAAAGCCTTCCAGGGGAATGGTTCTCGCCTTCACTGTTTCATACAGAGCGGCATCACTTTTAACACCAATTAATCCCCCCATATTTATGATGGCATCTTTTTTTGCGCTCATGGTAAAGATATCACCATAGCTGAACATTTGCTCGGCAATCTCCTTGATGGACCAATCGGCATACCCATCTTCTCTCATTTTGATAAAGTACGCATTCTCCGCGTATCTGGCAGCATCGATGCAGACTGGAATTTGATAAGATTTGGCAATTTCACTGGTTTCTTTCATGTTGGCTATGGATACCGGTTGTCCACCGGCACTGTTATTGGTAACAGTAATGATGATCATTCCCACATGTTCCGGTCCAAATTCTTCGATTAGCTTCACCAGCCGCTGGTTATCCATATTTCCCTTGAACGGGTGATAATTGACAGTATCGAGCGCCTCTTTAATGACACAGTCAACCGCTCTTGCTCCTGCCAGTTCCACATGAGCTCTGGTAGTATCAAAGTGCATGTTAGCGATGGCCACTTTCCCTTTCTGCAAAAAAATGGGCATGACCACTTTTTCAGCGGCTCTTCCCTGATGTACCGGCTGGAAATATTCATATTTGAAAATGTCTTTTGCAGAAATCATAAGCTGCTTATAACTGCGGGATCCAGAGTAGGATTCATCGCCTACCATAATCCCTGCCCATTGTTTGTCACTCATGGCGCCTGTTCCACTGTCAGTCAACAGATCAATGTACACATCATCAGAATCAAGTGCGAAAACATTGTAGTCAGCCTTTTTAATCTTTGCAACGCGTTCTTCCCGTGTCAGCATCTTGATGGGTTCTACCATTTTAATCTTAAAAGGCTCAGCATAATACGTTGGCATTTTTTACCCTCCCGTTTTGGACTAATCGTCTGATAGATATGAATTCAGTTAGAGGCTTGTGCTCTCTTTCCCGCAATTCGGGATTCTATCCCGGATTACGGTTATCATTTAACCGGAACCTGAGTTGATCCTTTCTGTTCCGGCCATTTAATTTTATCGCATCAGCACCGTGATGACAAGCACCTTTTTTAGGATTTCAGTATGGTGCAGCGACCATTCCGACAGTGGCAGAGCACACGGATTATGTTAATGGCAGCTGCAAGGTGTTTTTTGCTTTTCTGGAAATCAGCCGGTCGTGGATCAGCCGGGAGATTTTCAGCGCATCATGACGCACGTAATCGTTCTTAATCTCCACCATTTCAATTTCCATCAATTGTATCCTTTTCTCTTCAAGATACTGTCGATCAGCCGGTTGAGACAATACCATCCTCGCACCTTCGCTTTCATACTTCGCGGCAATTTTAGGGCAGACAGATTGTGAATTGGCCAGCACAACATCCATCTGCTGTAATCCGGTATTCCGCATCAGTGCTTCCACGTGATCACTCACCGAAAAATCATCTGTTTCACCGGGCTGTGTCATGAGATTGGGCAGGTAGATTTTGACAGCATTCGATGCATTGATGTGCTCTGCCACGTCATTGACTAACAGGTTGGGGATGATACTGGTGAACAGGCTGCCTGGACCAAGAACAATGGCATCCGCTGAATCGATCGCAGCAATGACTTCAGGCAGTGCATCCGGTTTGCGGGGACGCAGAAAAACAAAATCAATAGGACTGCCTTCTGCCAGGCACTTACCAGGTATATTGGATTCACCCTTGATCACTTTGCCGTTTTTGAGCTGTGCATACAGTGTGATGTCCTCGAGGGTCACAGGATATACCCGACCCTTGACTGCCAGTACTTCTCCCATCTTTTTGACAGCTTCCTCAAAACTGTCGCTGATTCCATTCATCGAGGCGATAAAGAGGTTCCCAAAGCTTTGACCCTTAAGAGCACCTTCGGTGAACCGATACTGCAGCAAGTCCTCCATGGTAGGTTCCGTTTCAGCCAGTGCCAGGAGACAGCTTCGGATATCACCTGGTGGCAGCATGCCTAAATCTTCTCTCAGAATCCCGGAACCACCGCCATCATCCGCGACTGTGACCACCGCTGAAATGTTGTTTGTTACCTGTTTCATGCCTCTGAGCAAGACAGACAAGCCTGTACCCCCGCCGATCACCACTATTCTTCGTCCCTTCGACAGTACCTGTCGGTCATAGACCATCTGGGCAAATCGATCACTTCCGGACTGGTCGATCTCTGTTCTGGGAATCTGATTCAGATTCCGGATCAGCGACAGCGTTCCCTGACGGAGAGAAAGAATCAGCAGGCCAAGACCTAAAAATCCAAGAAGCAGGGTTACTTCCAGCGCAAACACAGCATGAATTCCGCGCCAAAAAAAACTCAGAGCCGGTGATAACATAAATATTCCGGCCAGGCCCAACATGAGCCATCTTTTCAGTTGCAGTCCTGGTTTTAGCCAATACAGCCATCTCATATAATCACCTTTATTCAACATCACGATGTTCGCTGATCACCCGGTATCCATGCTCCCGTAGTCTTCTGGAGAGCTCGATGACAATGGAGACTGAGCGATGCTTTCCCCCTGTACAGCCAATACCAGTCACCAGTTGATGTTTACCTTCCCGAATGTAATGAGGCATTAGAAACAGCAGCAGTTCTTCCATCTTGTCCAAAAAGGCAGCGGCCGTCTCATTTTCAAGCACATAATTGCGAACGTCCTGGTCAAGCCCTGTCAACAGTTTAAGATCATCTTCATAGAATGGGTTCGGCAGGAATCGAACATCTATCACCAGATCACAATCCATCGGAATGCCATATTTGAATCCGAAGGAAGTCAATGAAATAAGAAAATGCTGCCGTTCACCACCTTCAAGATACAGGTGGCGCAATTCTTCCTTTAGCTGTGTGGGATTCAGCCGGCTGGTGTCAAGAATGGTGGATGCCATTGACTTCAACCGCTGGAGTTTCTCACGCTCCAGTTTAATTCCTTCGCCAATGGATCCTTCCCGGGACAAGGGGTGACTGCGGCGGGTTTCCTTATACCTTTTAACCAGCACTTCATCGCTGGCATCCAGAAAAAGAATTTCGTAATCATACCCCAGCTGGTTGAACGCATCAAGGCTGTTAAACAATTCATCAAAGAAGAGTCCGCCGCGAATGTCCATGACCAGAGCAATTTTTTCAATCGTGCCTTTGGTTTTTTCGCACAGTTCTGCAAAACGGGGAATCAGAACCGGAGGCAGATTGTCCACACAATAATAGCCCAGGTCTTCCATGCATTTAACTGTCAGGCTTTTCCCGGCTCCTGACAATCCAGTTATGATAATAAATCGCATCGGTTCACCACTTTCTCTACACTCCAATGACTCTCAGCTCCGGTTCCAGCTCTACGCCAAACTTTTCCTTGACTCTATTTTGTATGAGTGACATCAATTTCACCACATCAGCAGCTGTTGCGTTTCCTTTATTGACGATGAACCCGGCATGGAGGTCTGAAACCATAGCATCACCGATGGAAAAGCCTTTCAGCTGACAGTCCTCAATCAGCTTGCCTGCAAAATATCCTTCCGGACGCTTAAAAACACTGCCACCGCTTGGCAGGTAGTAGGGCTGACGCGTGATGCGCCGCTGCCAGTAGTCATCCATCAGGAATTTTATTTGACGATAACGGCCTGTTGTGAGCCTCATCGTTGCCGAAAGAATCACTTCCTTTGTGCGCTGCACACGGCTGCTGCGGTATCCCATCTCCATATCTTCCAAGGGCAGAATCGATACTTCGCCTTCTATTGATAAGACACGACAGGAAACTAAAATATCTTTCATTTCTCCGCCATAAGCACCGGCATTCATAGCCAATGCTCCACCAAGCGTTCCCGGGATACCGCCGGCAAATTCGAAGCCAGCCAGAGAATGTTGTAACACGATACGCGCGAGACTATCAAGCGTCACACCTGCCTGTGCGGTGACCTGGTCCTGACAGACGCTGACACGATTCAGGGAACGGCCTATTTTAAGTACAACCCCACGAATCCCTGAGTCAGAGATTAACAGGTTGCTTCCTTTTCCGATCACCAGAAAAGGAACCTGCAGATTGTTGCACTCGGTTATAAGCCGGCATAATTCTACCTCACTGCCGGGTTCAACCAACACATCTGCAGGGCCGCCAATTCGAAAAGAGGTATGATGCCTCATTGGCTCCTGTGTTCGTACCCGTTGAGGCCCAACCAGTAATTTCAATCTTTCCGCTATGTTCAATTCAGTCAATCAATTCACCTCATTAGTCTCTTCATTTTTCTTCTTATTATATCGGTTTGCCATTCATGGGTCAATCTGGGCTCTTAACAGCTGAACTGGGTCATTGACACAGATTTTTCCTTCACTGATCACCCGAACATATCGGATTGTCTGTGTCCAGCTGCAATGTTTCTCCTCCAGATTGATCATTAGACATTCTTGGTGGCAGTGATGCCTTTTCTCCAACACAAAGAGCCTGGCATTCCCAATGCCAAGCTCTTGTCCCGGTTCAATACAAGGTTCTTCAGAGCTATTTAGAATAGTCAGGTTTGGTTTGAACCGCTGATGGCAAAATCCCTCTTGCCGGTCAGCCATCGCTTGCGACCAGGCATCGGCATCCACCAGACTGAGATCTTTATGCTTCAGATGAGCAACAGCCGTTTCACTGAGAAAAAAACAGGTATGGCTGCACCAGATTCCATTCCGGTCTTTTAGCCGAATGGAGTGGATTCGCATAAGCGCATCATCCTCCAATCTGGCACATGTTCCGATTCGTACAGATGCTTTCCTGGTTCAGTTTGTGTTTTTCTGGTTTTAAATCAATAGCCCGGGCGATGACCTCTGTCATTTCTTCTTCAGAATGGTGAAGTACCGGCATGAGATCCACCTCTTCATCGCTATGGAGGCATGGCTTCAGTTTGCCGTCGCTGGTGAGACGAATCCGGTTGCATTCACTGCAAAAATGGTGGCTGATGGGGTTGATAAAACCAATGCGTCCCATTGCGCCAGGCAGACGGAAGTATTTCGCTGGACTGCCTGGTTCAGCTTTTTCAGTGACCATCAGGCCCAATCGCTTCTGAAGCACCTCATTGGAAATAAAACGGCTTTTAGCCCACTGGCTGGCCTGACCTACCGGCATTAATTCAATAAAGCGCACATCAATGGGCTGGTGCATCGTCAGAGCTGCAAAATCATGCACTTCATCATCATTAAGGCCGCCAATCACCACTGTATTCAGTTTTAAAGGATTCATACCCAGAGCCAGCACTGTGTCGATTCCTTGCATGACATCTGACAGGTTTCCTCCACGGGTGATCTCCTGATAGCGATCTGGCTGAAGAGAATCAATGCTGATGTTGAAGCGAGTCAGTCCTGCTTTTTTCAGAGGTGCCGCCAACTCTTTCAAGAGTGATCCATTGGTGGTCATGGCAATTTCCTTGATCCCCGGGATCTGGTTAATTTGCTCAATCAGCGAAACAATTCCCTTGCGTACCAACGGTTCACCGCCGGTAATCCTGATTTTGTGAATGCCTAACGGCACACTGGCCCTGACAATGGCAGCCAATTCCTCAAAGGATAAAAACTCCTGGTGCGATTTCTTCTGGACGCCTTCTTCCGGCATACAGTATTGACAGCGCATATTGCATAAATCTGTGATTGAAATACGCATATAACTAATAGTGCGGCTATATCGATCAGCCATGAATTTTCCTCCTGTCTCAGTACAAAACAGCGGTATATCATAAAAAAAAGAGCCTGTGAAAAGGACTCCCAAACGGGTTTTTTCCTTTCCATTACGGGAGGCTCAAAAATTTCTCTTTGAACCCGTCGGTTGATCTTCATAGGACTAAACTCCCTTAGAAGTAACAACTCGGAAAAAAGAATCGATGCAATTAATGAAATTATATCATTCTTTCGGCGGAATGAAAACCCTTTGGCTTCCGGAATAAATGTTCATTCTGTTCCCGCGGGCAAATCCGATCAATGTCATGTTCAGCTGCTGTGCCAAATCCACTGCCAGATCCGTGGCGGCTGAACGCGAAACCAGCATGCCAATCTGGTGATTTCCAGCTTTGATCACAATTTCAGAGGAAAGCCGCCCAGTGGTTAGCACCCATTTGCCTTTCATCGAAATTCCGTCAGACAATGCGTGTCCAATGATTTTGTCCAAGGCATTATGCCGTCCAATATCTTCATGGAACAGCACAATAGAATTTTCATCACACAGAGCACAGCCGTGGACGCCTCCAGTTTCCCGGAACAGGAGTGATTGTTGATTGAATTCTTTTGACCGCTGGAGTATTGAGGATGCTTCAACTAAAAATTCGTCATTCACTGGTTTGGAAGTCAGTGAATCCAGTACATCATAAAAGACAGTTCCTTTGCCGCATCCGGTGGTGAGTGTCCGTTTCCCTTTGAGTTTAGCCTGCAAATCAACATTCTTTTTTGTGGTCACATCCACCTGGCCTGACTCCAAATCAATTTCAACAGATTTAAGATCGTCATATTGGCGGATGATGCCTTCAGAATACAAGAAACCGATCGCAAGATATGTTTCGGCACCCATTGATGTTAACAGTGTGATCCATTCCTGGCCATTGAGAAAAAGGGTCAGAGGCCTTTCATTCACCAGAAAATCTGTCACCTGTTTTATTTCATGACCATCCATCTTTGTAATCTCTCTTTTGATGCTGCTGTCTGTTTTCATAGAATTCATATTTCTCCGTCGAGTAGACTCTGTCTCGACTTTCCCTCCTTTCAAAATGGTGAGGGATGA
>JAWSUV010000055.1:0-10316 GCA_033549305.1 Bacillota bacterium
CTCGTATTAAGTTGAAGCGGTTATATCCACAGTTTAAGAGTTAACAGTGTACTAGTTTCTTCATATCAGACGCATAAAAAAGTCAGCCGGTGCCGGGCAGCGATCCACTGTTCGGTACCGGCTTTTTGATTAAATGCATAAATATGCATAAAAATACATAAATAGCATAATTACAAATGCACAAGTCGGTTAGAACAGTTTAAAAATGAGTTATATAAATGTTTTGAATACTCTGAAGGCATCCAAACGGAATTAAACTTGCATAATTAATCAATATCCGATATAATAAGACCAATTAATTTGCATGAACAGGCGAAAATTCGGCAGCGAAAATGTTTTTTTTCGTGCTGGATTCTGCGGGTTCAGTTGCCATGATTGTCATTGACCACAAGGAGGTTCTTATGAAATGAAAGCTGGCATTTTGGGATCAACAGGCTACACCGGTGCGGAACTGGTCCGCATTTTGCTCCAGCATCCGGAAGTGGAACTGGCCTTTGTTGATTCCCGCAGTTACGAAGATCAAGCCTTTGAAGAGGTTTATCCCAATTTAAGAACAAAGGCAGCCATGAAAGCGCGGCAGGTAGATCCGGAAAACCTGCCGGAAGTCGTGGACGTGGTTTTCTGTGCCCTGCCCCACCGGATCAGCCAGCACAAAGTCATCCCCCTGCAGCAGCAGGGCATACGGGTAGTGGACCTGTCTGCGGATTTCCGGCTTCGGGATCAGGCTGTCTATGAAGAATGGTACCAGACAGCCCATCATCAGCCGGATCTGCTGAAAAAAGCGGTCTACGGCCTGCCGGAGTGGTATGCGGAAGAGCTGAAAACCGCTGCCCTGACGGCCAATCCCGGCTGCTTCCCCACCAGCATCCTGCTGCCCCTCCTTCCTCTTTTAAAAGAAGGACTCATCGATGGCAGTCATCTGGTCATCGATTCAAAGAGCGGGGTATCCGGTGCCGGGAGAAATCCGTCGGCGGTGAACGTATTCTCCCAGGTGAATGAAAATGTCCGGGCATACGGCATTGGCACCCATCGCCACACGCCGGAAATCGAACAGGAGCTGGGACTGGCCGCCGGAAAACCCGTGATTGTCCAGTTTACACCACATCTGGTGCCCATGGACCGGGGAATACTCAGCACCATTGTGACGCCGGCCCCCGAAGGGCTGACCGGTCAGAAGCTGAATGAATGCTACCAGGCCTATTACGGGCAAAAACCGTTTATACGCCTGCTGGGAGACGAATCGCTCCCTGAAACCAAAGCGGTGAAGGGATCCAATTACTGTGACATTGCCTGGAAACTGGATGAGCGCAGCGGCAACCTGATTCTGGTGTCCGCTATTGACAACCTGATCAAAGGCTCCTCCGGCGAAGCGGTGCAGAACATGAACCTGATGCTGGGCATGCCGGAGGATACCGGCCTGGACCATCTGCCGATCTGGCCGTAAAGCGATTCAGGATTGATGCGAATTGCAGCACGGATCCGTGAATATCGATAAGAAGAAACAAAAAAGGAGATGACACAGCGTGAGTTATACCATCATACCCGGTGGTCATGTGACCAGCCCCCAGGGATTTCTGGCGGCCAGTGTCCACACCGGTGTCAAAAAAGACAAGGATGATCTGGTGATCCTGCTCAGTGAAACACCCACAGCGTCCACAGCCGTTTTTACCCAAAATCTGGCGGCGGCAGCGCCTGTTCAAATCAGCCGTGAAGTGTTCAGCGGCCAAAAAGTACGGGCGGTCCTGATAAACAGCGGGAACGCCAATGCCTGTACCGGCCATAAAGGAATGGAAGATGCCCGGCTGACGCAGCAGAAAACCGCGGAAGCCCTGGGCTTATCACCGGGGCAGGTAGCCCTGGCGTCAACCGGTGTGATTGGCCTGCCCCTCTCCATGGAAAAAATACTGGCCGGCATTCCAGCGGCTGTATCTGCCCTCACCCGTGAGGGAGGCGCCAGTGCTGCGGAGGGCATCATGACCACAGATACCCGGCGGAAAACAATCGCGGTGACCACCATCATCGATGGAAAAACCGTTACCATCGGCGGCATGGCCAAGGGTTCCGGTATGATCAACCCCAACATGGCCACCATGCTGGGCTTTGTCACCACCGACGCGGTGGTGGAGCCGAATTTTCTTCAGGAGGCGTTCAAAGAAGTCGTGGCGGACACCTACAACATGATCACGGTTGACGGTGACACCAGCACCAATGACACTGTCATGGTGCTGGCAGGCGGAAAAGCCGGCAACCAGCCCATTAATGAAAAACATCCGGAAAAGGAAGCGTTCCTGGAAGCTCTTTTTGAAGTGAATAAAGCACTGGCTGTTTCCATTGTGGAAGATGGCGAAGGTGCTACCAAGCTGATCGAAGCCGTCACGGAGGGGTTTGCGACCAAAGAAGATGCCCGGATGGCGGCAAAAGCAGTCCTGAATTCCAACCTGGTGAAAACGGCGATATTCGGCGAAGACGGCAACTGGGGCCGCATTATCTGCAGCCTGGGTTATTCCGGCGCAGCTTTCTCTTTGGACCAGGTGGCACTGGAACTGGGCAACAGCAAAGGCCAGCGGGTGAAAGTGCTTCAGGAAGGTCTGCCCCTGGATTATGACGAAGCCAATGTGGCGGAAGTGCTGAAGGACACTCACATCATGATCCATATCACTGCCGGAGCAGGCGAAGCCGCTGCACGGGGGTGGGGATGCGATCTGTCTTATGACTATGTCAAAATCAATGGGTCATACCGCAGTTAAGGGATGAACCACTGTTAAGGAGGAAAATCCAGTGAGCCAGCAATCAAACGGCAGTGACTTCGATCCGGAGCTGCTGCTGAGTAGTTTGCCATTCATTCAGCAGTACCATCAACAGATCATTCTGATCAAATACGGCGGCAACGCCATGATCAACGAAGAATTAAAGAGCCAGGTGATCAAAGACATCGCTTTTATGAAATATGTCGGCATGAAGCCGGTGGTCATGCATGGCGGGGGTCCGGATATCACCGACATGCTGAAACGCCTGGGGCATGAAACCAGGTTTATCAAAGGCCTCCGTGTGACCGATGAAGAAACCATGGAAATCACGGAAATGGTCCTGACAGGCAAGGTGGCCAAGGATCTGGTGGCCCGCATCGGGCGGTACGGCATCAAAGCCATCGGCATCAGCGGGCAGGACGGCGGTCTGATTCGGGCCAGCCAAAAAAACCCGGAACTGGGTTTTGTCGGAAAGATTGATGAAATCAATCCGGAACTGGTCCTGGACCTGCTGGAAATGAATTTCGTGCCGGTCATATCCTCGATCGGCTGCGATGATAAAGGACGGCGCTATAATATCAATGCGGATGAAGCTGCCGGCAAGATGGCGGTTGCCCTGGGGGCGTCGGTGCAGCTGCTGCTGACGGACGTGGAAGGGGTCATGAAAGACGAAGGCCACGGGAAAGTGGTGATTCCGGAACTGTGTCCGAAGGACATTAAACATTATATCGAAAGCGGTGTCATCACCGGAGGGATGATTCCCAAAGTGAACTGCTGCGTGGAATCCGTGGCAAATGGGGTGCGCAGAGCCCATATCATTGACGGAAGGGAATCCCATTCCCTTCTCCTGGAAATCTTTTCAGACAACAGCAGGGGAACAGTCATCAGCGAATAGCATACAACGAACAAGGTTGCTTCGACAGAGGAGGAGACGAACCATATGACAAAAGAAGCATTCATGCAAGCCAGTGACAAGGTGTTAATGCAGACCTATAAACGCATGCCGGTGGTGTTTACATCCGGAAAAGGCCGCACCCTGGTGGATTCTGAAGGAAACGAATACCTGGACATGATGGGCGGCCTGGCGGCCTGCGGGCTGGGGCACTGCCCGGATGTGCTGGTGAAAACCATTCAGGAGCAGGCAGCGAAACTCATTCACGTGACCAATTACTTTTACAATGAGCCGCAGCTGGAACTGGCAAAGCTGCTGACGGAAAATTCATTCGGCGACAAGGTGTTTTTCGCCAACAGCGGGACGGAAGCCAATGAGGGAGCCATCAAGCTGGCCCGGAAATATGCCTTTACGCACTACGGGCCGGAGAAGTATGAGATCATTGCCATGACCGGCTCATTCCACGGACGAAGCCTGGCCACTCTCAGCGTGACCAATAATGATGCGTACAAAGTGGGGCTGGAACCCCTGCCGAAAGGATTCACCTTCACGCCGTTCAATGATGAAGCCGTCCTGGAGAGAGCCATTACCCCCAACACCTGCGCCATCATGCTGGAACCCCTGCAGGGAGAAGGCGGCATTACTCCGGCAACACCTTCTTTCATGAAGAAAGTGCGTGCACTGGCGGATCAGCATAACCTCCTGATGATCGTGGACGAAATCCAGTGCGGGTTTGGCCGCACGGGCACCCTGTTCGCCTATGAACAGTACGATGTCATACCGGACATCATGAGTCTGGCCAAGTCCATGGCCGGTGGTTTCCCCATCGGCGCCATTGTGGCCACTGACCAGGTGGCCTCCGCCTGGAAGCCGGGAGACCACGGCACCACCTTTGGGGGCAATCCCCTGGCCTGCGCCGCGGGAGCCGCGGTGGTAGCGGAAATCATCAATACCGGTATCAAGGACAAAGCGGCCGCCGGCGGCGCCTATTTCCTGGAAAAACTGGAAAAGCTGGTGGATAAATATGCCTTTATCAAGCGCACCAAGGGCAAAGGCCTGATGGTGGGGCTGGAACTGGACTTCCCGGGAGCCGGGGTGGTGACCAGCGCCTTTGAAAAAGGGTTGATCATCAACTGTACCGCCGGCAATATCCTTCGGTTTGT
The DNA here is from genome assembly GCA_033549305.1 of Bacillota bacterium. Classification (GTDB taxonomy): domain Bacteria; phylum Bacillota; class Clostridia; order Peptostreptococcales; family Tindalliaceae; genus Anoxynatronum. Next base: position 4,803 of record JAWSUV010000055.1, read on the forward strand.
CCCGCCCATGAACATCACCAAAGAAGAGCTGGATTTTTGTGTCAAAGTGCTCGATGAGGTCTTTAGCGAAATCCAGGAGTAATTGGAAGCACACTCAGAAAAGACTTGAAAAATAGCTGTAAATCATATGCAAACTGCCCGGTGGGTGAATGGCCGGGCAGTTTTTATGATGATGGCGTTCAAGGCTGATTTCATGTGCGGCGGTAGGGGTATGAAGCAGTAAAAGACTGAAGGAGGCCGCGCGTATGCAACAGTATCAAGTGATGGGATGGGTGAACGTCATCCTGGTGGTATTGATGGGATCCATCTATCCCATCAAGGAGAAAATGAAGACCAATAAAAAGCTCATTCCCGTTTACCGGAAAGTCAGGGTCATTCACCCAATCGTCGGAATCCTGATGATTGTCGGTGCCCTGATCCATGGCACAATGGCCCTGGGGCGGATCCGGCTTCATTCCGGCACACTGATCGTGGTGGTATTGATCATCATGGCGCTGGTTGCTTTTTCGGGTCCGCGCGTTAAAGCGTTTAAGAAAAACTGGCGAACCGTGCACCGTTCCCTGGGGGTACTGGTCTTTGTCCTGGTGCTGGCTCACCTGATCTGGCCCTGGTGGCTGTAGCCTTATGGCGTCAGGAGGCCTTCCATTCCAAGTTCCTGACGAATTTCCCGGAATACCCGGTCCATCAGATCAGCGGAACTGGCTGCTGTCACTTCTTCAGCGGAAATCAGCGGCAGGATGGTCATGTTGACATGGGCAGGCGAAATCCGCCCCGTGGCTTCATAGATTTTCCATGACCCGTCGACTGCCACCGGCAGGATGGGTACGCCAGCCTTTTGAGCCAGTTTCAGGCTGCCTGGTTTAAAGGCGCCAATCTCCCGGCGGCGGCTGCGGGTGCCTTCCGGGAAGATCACCATGGACTGGCCGGTTTCCAGGCTTTTTTGTGCTTTTTGGATGGCGCGAAGGGATTGCCGGATATCCTTACGATCGATGTAACTGCATTCGATGAGGTCCATCCACCGGTGGATCACCGGATATTTCTTCAGTTCCTGCTTGGCCACAAAGCCCATGGGCAGGGGAATCTGGCTGACCATCAAGGGGATGTCAAAGTAACTCTGGTGGTTGCTGACGATGACGACAGGCCCTGTTGCCGGGATGTGTTCCGCGCCGGTGAGTTCAATCTGACAGCCCGTATTCCGCAACAGGTGGGCTGACCACTGCGCGCCTACCTGCTGTGTGAAACGGCGTTTCTCATCAATTTTTCCGGCCGATTCCAGTTTTTCACCTTTCAGTGCCTGGAAAAAAATGTAAATGAGGTACAGCCAAAAATCAGCGAACCAGTAGAGTGTCCGGAGCATGGGTGTATCATTCCTTTCTGATGGGGTTGAACTGTTTCAGTTTATCATATTCGCGGATAGATGAAAAGAAATGTGAACCAAAGGAGGCTGAAAACATTGAAACCATTCGTTTTATCCATCTGCCAGATGCTGGTGGTGGACAGCAAGGAGGAGAACCTGCGGAAAGCGGAAAGACTGATCCGCCAAGCGGTGCAAGAACAGGGCGCCCAGGTGGTGGCTCTGCCGGAAATATTTAACGGACCGTATCACATTGAGAGGATGAAGGAAACGGCTGAGCCGGAAGGCGGCCCCACATCACAAATGCTGGCCGGTTTGGCGAGGGACCTGGGCATTGTGATTATCGGGGGCTCCATATCCGAACAGGCAGAGAACAAAATCTTTAACACTTCCTATACCTTTGATGCGTCTGGAAAGACCATTGGCCGCCACCGGAAGATGCATCTTTTTGATGTGGACATTCCCGGGGGCGTCTCTTTCCAGGAATCTTCCATTGTGTCACCGGGTAACCAGATCACGGTTTTTGACACCGCATACGGGAGAATGGGGGTGGCGATCTGTTACGACATGCGCTTCCCTGAACTGATGCGTCTCATGGTGCTGGAAGGTGCGGAAATGATCGTGGTCCCCGCGGCCTTCAACACCACCACGGGGCCGGCCCACTGGCATGAAACCATCAAGATGCGGGCGGTGGACAACCAGGTGTATTTTGCCGCCGCTTCTCCCGCCCGGAACATGGACTCCACTTATCATGCTTACGGATTCTCCACCATCGTTGACCCCTGGGGCACGGTGCTTGCATCAACAGATGAGACCGAATCCATTATCACCGCACACATTGAACCGGCACGGCAGGAAGAAGTTCGGCAGCAGCTGCCCCTGCTGAAGCACCGCCGCGAGGATGTGTACCAGTTGACCCGCCGGATGCAGTGAGTGGACAATCAACCGAATCCTGCATGATTATTCGAAGGAGCCGCCCATCCTGCATTTTTACAGAGGCGCGGTTGACAGCCTTTTTGTCGGTGTGATACACTATCACACAGGTTCAGATGACAATTGAATGACAGGTTTGAATAGAGGCTGCACCGCGAATGAGTCGCGTCCAGATGTGAAGGGAGGGTTTTCCCGAAGCTGGCCGTTTAAGGTCACGGTGCCGAAGAGAACGGAGAAACCCCTTTCCCGACTTTGGGGGTACGGATGAATAATCCGGCCACTGTCATGGAGCCTTTCCATGGAGAGCTATTCGTACACCACTGAAAGCCAGGAGCCGCTCGACGGCTGATCCTGCTCTTTTGGTTTGTACACTGCGCTCCCGGGAAATTTCCGGGAGTTTTTTGCAAGCAAAGCGATCGAATACGAGGAGGTATTAACATGGGATTAACAATTGGCGTTGTGGGTGCGACCGGTGCGGTGGGGCGTAAAATGCTGGAATTGCTGGTGGAACGTGAAATAGCAGTAGACAGTCTGCGGTGCTTTGCCTCCGAACGGACGGCCGGGCAGTCGCTGGAATGGAAGGGCCATGAAATCATAGTGGAACTGCTGACACCGGAAGTGATGCAGGAATCCTTCGATTACCTGCTTTTTTCTGCCGGCGGCGGCGTTTCGGAAACCTACGCTGCCATTGCCCGGGATGCGGGCAATACCGTGATCGACAACTCGTCCCAGTGGCGGATGGCCGAAGAGGTGCCCCTGGTGGTGCCGGAGGTGAACGGGCATGTGCTGAAGGGCTATCAGGGCATTATCGCCAATCCCAACTGCTCCACCATCCAAATGGTCATGGCGCTGGCACCGCTGCATCGGCGCTACGGGATCAAACGCATTGTGGTGGCCACTTACCAGGCGGTTTCCGGCAGCGGTCACAAGGCCATCGTGGAGCTGGAAAACCAGCTGAAGGATCCGGAAAGTCTGCCGTCAGTTTATCCCAAACGTATTGCCGGCAACTGCCTGCCCCATATTGATGTGTTCAATGAAAACGGCTTCACCAAAGAAGAACTGAAAATGGTCTATGAAACCCAAAAGATTCTGGAGGATGACACCATTGAAGTGAATGCCACCACCGTGCGGGTGCCGGTGTTCCACAGCCACAGCGAGTCTGTGACGGTGACCTTCCACCAGCAGCCTGATCTGGCGGAGGTGCGTGAGCTGCTGATCCAGGCGCCGGGTATCGTGGTCCAGGATGACCCGGCGAATCTGGAATACCCCACCCCGCTGTCAGCTGCCGGCAGGGACGAAACCTTTGTGGGACGCATCCGTCAGGATCTTTTTGATCCATTCACCCTCTCTCTCTGGGTGGTAGCGGATAATCTGCGCAAGGGAGCCGCCACCAACGCGGTCCAGATTCTGGAAAAATTGGAAGAGCAAAAAAAGCCGGCATAACACGAAGAAGATGTGATGTGTGAAAAATGGATGCAAGGTTATAAAAGGAGGATAAACATGTTTCAGGGAGCAGGAGTTGCCATTGTCACCCCCTTCAAAAACGGGAAGGTGGATCTGGAAGCCTATGGGCGTCTGGTGGATTTTCAGCTGGAAAACAATATCCAGTGTATCATCACCCTGGGAACCACAGGAGAAGCATCCACACTGACAGAGGAAGAACGAAACCAGGTCATTCAGTTGACCGTGGAAAAATGCCGTGACAAGGTGCCGGTAGTCGTGGGCGCCGGCAGCAACAACACGGCGGCAGCCAAAAAATATGCACAAACGGCGGAAGCATTGGGCGCCGACGGCGTACTGGTGGTCACCCCCTATTACAATAAATGCACCCAGAAGGGTCTGGTTGCACATTTTCAAACCATTGCGGATGCCGTCAGTCTGCCCGTGATCGCCTACAATGTTCCGGGACGCACCGGTGTGAACATTGAGCCGGCCACGGCAGCCAGGCTGGCTCAGATCGGCAATGTGGTGGGGATCAAGGAAGCCAGCGGGAATTTGTCCCAGGTGCTCGAAATCAAGCGGCTGGTGCCGGAGGACTTCATGATCTGGTCCGGCAACGACGACAACATCCTGCCGATCTATTCCGTGGGAGGCCACGGTGTGATCTCAGTTATGGCCAACATGATCCCCCGGGAAACCCAGGCCATGTGTGAAGCCTTCATGGCGGGCAGGATTCAGGAAGCCATCGAGGGACAGGTGCATACGAAGAAACTGTTCAACCTGCTGTTTTGCGAGGTGAATCCCATCCCCATCAAAGCGGCCCTGTGGTTGATGGGAATGATCGACAATGAACTGCGGCTGCCGCTGACACCCATGGAAGCACATAACGTGGAACTGCTGAAAACGGAGATGGTCCATTTGGGGATCATTGCCTGATTTGATACCATAAGACGTATAGGGGTGAAAGGAGATGAAGGCAGATGAATCTGCTGGTATGGGGTAAGACCGGCCGGATGAGCCGGATGCTGATGAACATGGCGAAGGAAGATCCGTTCTGGCATAGGGTACAGGGGATCAGCTCGCATGAGGATGAAGAATCCTGGAGCATCAAACCGGATGTCGTGGTGGATTTTTCGCATCCATCTGCTCTGGACCGGCTGCTGGATTTTTGTGTCAAACGAAAATGCCCCCTGGTCATCGGAACCACGGGTTACAGTGAGGAACAGACGGCACGGATCAAAGAAGCATCGGAAACCATCCCCCTGGTGCATTCCGCCAACATGTCCCTGGGAATGAACCTGCTCTTTTCACTGGTTAGGGATGCGGCCGTCATCTTAAAAGATTCCGTTGATATTGAAGTGGTGGAATATCACCACAACCGGAAAAAAGACGCACCCTCCGGCAGCGCCATCAGCATTGTCGAGGCCATCGAAGCCGGTCTGGGAGAAAAGCGGGAAAAAGTCTATGGCCGGGTGGGTGAATCCCTTCGTCAAAAAGGAGAAATCGGGATACACAGCATCCGGGGCGGTAACATGATCGGCCGTCATGAAGCCTGGTTCATCCATGAACTGGAAAGCATCACCCTGGTGCATGAAGCCAATGACCGGTCGGTGTTTGCCAAGGGATCCCTGGAAGCGGCGAAATTTGCGAGCAAATCGGCACCGGGTTTATATGACATGACGGACGTGCTGGGGCTGGATCAAAAGTGCCGGGTATGATCAGACGGATGAACAATCAGTAAAAATCTCAGCCGGCGCAACAATCGTGTTGCGCCGGTATGACTGGAG
>JAWSUV010000055.1:10326-16484 GCA_033549305.1 Bacillota bacterium
TTATTCATTGGAAGCTCAGGAAATTATTCAATACATTCAAAACAGCGTTAAAAAAACACCGGTGAAGGTGTATGTCAAGGGACAGTTTGCCGGTGTCGACTGGTCCGGTTTCCCGGGGAAAGCGTTCATCAGCGGCAATACCGGTGTGCTTTTCGGCAACTGGAAGCCGGTGGAAGCGTTTCTGAAAGAGCAGGGAGAGGCCATTGAGGACCTGGTGGTGGAGAATCACTGCAACATGTCCGGGATCCCGCTGCTCGACACGAAGGGTCTTGCCGCCCGTATTGAGCCGGGCGCCGTGATCCGGGAAAAAGTGGACATTCAGGCCAATGTGATTGTCATGATGGGAGCGGTGATCAACATCGGAGCCGTCATCGGCGAAGGCACCATGATCGACATGAACGCCGTTGTCGGCGGCCGGGGCATCATCGGCAAAAACTGTCATGTGGGAGCCGGTGCTGTGGTGGCCGGTGTGGTGGAACCAGCCTCCGCCACACCCGTGGTCATTGAAGACAATGTGATGATTGGGGCCAATGCCGTGATTCTGGAAGGCGTCAGAGTCGGGGAAGGTTCTGTGGTCGCAGCCGGTGCCATTGTCACCAGTGATGTTCCCGCCGGTGTCGTGGTGGCCGGCACGCCGGCCAGGGTCATCAAGACCATCGATGACAAGACCCGTTCCAAGACCGGTCTGGTGGATGCCCTCCGCCAGCTCAACGAGGAATAAAACATGAGCATCATTGTACAAAAATACGGCGGCACCTCAGTGGGCACCCCGGAACGGATCCGCCGGGTGGCGGAGAAAATTATTCGAAGGCAGCGGGAAGGGCACCAGCTGGTCGTGATTGTCTCCGCCATGGGCAAAACCACCGATACCCTGATCCAGCTGGCCCGGGAAGTCGCGGCAAATCCGGATCCGCGGGAAATGGACATGCTCCTCACCACCGGAGAGCAGGTCAGCATTTCACTCCTGGCCATGGCGCTGATGGCCCTGGGAGCACAGGCGGTCTCCTTCACCGGCCCCCAGCTGGGGATCCAGACCACCGCCCTGCACCAGAAAGCCCGGATCCTGGACATTGACGTGAGCCGGATTCACCAGGCACTGGCCCAGGATAAAATTGTGGTGGTGGCGGGTTTCCAGGGAGTTTCGGAGGCTCAGGAAATCACCACGCTGGGGCGCGGCGGGAGCGACACCTCCGCTGTGGCCCTGGCGGCAAAGCTGCGGGCGGAATGTGAAATATACACGGATGTGGACGGCATCTACACCATGGACCCCCGAAAACTGAAGGGCGCCAAAAAGCTGGATGCCATCAGCTCGGAAGAAATGATGGAAATGGCCAGCCTGGGCGCCGGGGTGCTTCACCACCGCTCCGTGGAACTGGCTCACAAGTTTGGAGTGCCTCTGTATGTGGCATCCACTTTCAGCGAAGAACCGGGCACCCGGATTGTGATCGGAGGGAACGAAAAAATGGAAGACAGCTTAGTGACAGGCATGACATCCAGTCATTCGGACGTGCAGGTGATCCTCATGAACCTGCCGGTGGGCATGAAAAGCCTGCGCCGCATCTTCGGTGAGATGGGCAACCAGGAAGTCAATGTCGACATGATTTCCCAGATGATGAACGGCGACCAGCGGATGCACATCAGCTTTACCATTCCCCGGGAAGACACCGCCGTGGCCCGCAGTCTGATGGAAAAGTGGAAGCTGGAGGATCCGGCCATTCACTGGAGTATCAACGAGGACATTGTGAAGATGTCTATCGTGGGCATGGGCATGCGCACCCATTCCGGCGTTGCCGGCAAAGTGTTTGACCTGCTGGAAGAGGCAGGGATCGAGGTGAAAATGGTCACCACTTCGGAAATCAACATTTCCTGGGTCATTAACGAAGCGGATGAAGAGCGGGCCATTGCAGCCATCGGCCGTGGATTTGACCTGGCGGATTAACCAAAATCATCAAAAAAGATCGTTTCGGCGGTGAATCCTTTCTTTTTGAGTTCCTTGATGGCCGACTCAATCATGGCCGGACTGCCGCACATATAGGCTTCCTTGTTGTCCGCGTTGTCAATATACTGCTGGATGGAGTCGGTGACGCGGCCTTTGTCACCCTTCCAGTCTGAATCATCCCCTACCCGGGAAAGCACCGGTTTAAAGCTGAAGTTGGGGATGGATTCCTCGAATGCATACATCTCATCAGCGCACACCAGATCTTTCTCTGTCCGTGCGCCAAAAAAGAACACGGCTTTGCGCTCAATCTGCTGATCCTTCATCTGGTACAAAATACTGCGAATGGGAGCGATCCCGGTTCCTACAGCGATCATCACGATTTCCGCATCCGAATCCCTTAAATAGAAATCACCGAAGGGGCCGTTAAACGAAACTTCATCGCCCTTGGCCAGGTGCTGGTGCACATACGTGGTGACAAGCCCTTCCTGCACAAAGCCGATGATCAGTTCAATGGCTTCTTTTTCAGCAGCGGAGGATGCCACCGAATAGGCCCGGTAAACATTTTCCGGGTTGCCGGGGTAGGGCGGCGCCAGCAGCTGCACATACTGGCCGGCTTTAAACTCGATCTCCTGGCCGTCGGTAATCTTAAACCGTAACAGTTTGATGGTGGGAGTCTCGTCTCGATTCAGTTCCACCACGGCTTCGTATTTCTTCGCATTCAGCAGATCTTCCGGAATGACCAGCTTCATGTCCTGTTTGACCTTGACCTGGCAGGAGAGGCGCATGTTGTCTTCCAGTTCTGCCTTTGTGAAAAAGGGTGTCTCAGTGGGCAGCACCGGGCCGCCGCCTTCCAGGATCCGGCAGGTGCAGAGACCGCAGGTGCCTTTGCCGCCGCAGGCGGAGGGCAGGTAAAGCTCCTGTTCGTTTAGGAGGGACAGCAGGGTACCGCCGCCGTCCACCACGTATTCCTTGTCACTATTGATAATGATTTTGCATTCGCCGTAATTCGCGATGTACAGGTTGGCCAGTGTCAGCATCAGTGCCAGGGACCCTGCAATACCAGACATGATCAGCACAGTTTGAACAATGATTGCCATGGGAGTCCCTCCTTATTGAATGATGACAAGTCCGGAAAATCCGATAAACGCCAGGGCCATGAGGCCGGTGATGATCAGGGTGATGCCGGCGCCCTCCAGTCCTTTGGGAACGGGGGCGTTTTTGATTTTTTGCCGGATTCCCGCCAGGGCTACAATGGCCAGAGTCCAGCCGATGCCGGAGCCGATGCCGAAGGCAGTGGACTGCAGCAGGGAATAGTCGCGGATGATCATGAACAGCGACACGCCTAAGATGGCACAGTTAACGGTGATCAGCGGCAGGAAAATCCCCAGCGAGTAATACAGGGTGGGGACATACCGTTCCACGATCATTTCCACCAGCTGCACAAAGGCGGCGATAAGAATGATGAACACGATAAACCGCAGATACTCCAGGCCAAAGGGCACTAAAATGTAATGATAGATCAGGTAATTGATGATGGAGGTGCCGGTGAGAACAAAGGTGACAGCCTGGCCCAGCCCCCAGGCGGTTTTGATTTCCTTGGAAACGGCGATAAAAGAACACATTCCCAGGAAGTTGGCCAAAATCATGTTGTTGGTGAAGATCGACGCCATAAAGATGACAAAGGGATTAATTTCCGGCATTATTGTCCACCTCCTGCAGCGGGTGCTTTACCGTCTTTGGTGGGAATGTATGTGTTGGCGACCCAGATGAGGATCCCCAGCATAAAGAAGGCGCCGGGAGGCATGATCATGAAGACCCAGTTGGTCCAGTTGGCACCCATGATATTGATGCCGAACAGCGACCCGAACCCCAGCAGTTCACGGAAAAAGGCGATGATCAGCAGTACCGCGGCGTAACCGGATCCGGAGGCAATGCCGTCGAAAAAGGAAACCACCGGCGGGTTGTTCTGCGCATAGACTTCGCAGCGTCCCATGATGATGCAGTTGGTGATGATCAGGCCCACATAGGGTCCCAGGGCTTCGCTCATGGCCGGCATATACGCTTTCAGGGCAATGTCCACAATGACCACGTAGGCGGAAATAATCAGGGTCTGCACCATCATCCGGATGTGCTTCGGTGTGAACTTCCGCAGGATGGAGACCGTCAGGCTGGAGAGGGATGTGACGAAGATCAGCCCCAGCCCCATCACCAGGGAATTCATCATCAGGTTGGTGACCGCCAGCGCCGAACAGATTCCCAGAATCTGGCGGAAGACCGGATTGTCTTTAAACAGGCCCAGGGTAAAGATGTTTTTAATCTTTTCATACATTGTTCAGCGCCTCCCGGGTTTCCGACATAAATTCCTGCATTTCCCTGTTAAAAATGTTCCTGACAGCATTGGAAGTTCCGGTCGCTCCGGAAATGGCATCCACCTGTCCGCCGGGGTTGGGGCGGTAGACCAGGTAATCAGCGCCGTCTGCCGCATCAATGTCAATACCCCGAAACTGTTCCTTGAAGGCGAGTTCGTCGATCCGGCCGCCCAGCCCCGGCGTTTCACTGTGGGAAAGAAACTCAATGCCCACCACGGTTTCAAAATCCGTGGAAAGGGCCACAATGCCGCGGAGCTCGCCCCAGACAGCGCCGCCCCGGATGGGAATAATGTAGGCGAATACGTCACCGTTCTCATCAAGACCCTCATAAATGAGATCGCCATTGACTTCCAGTTCGCGGACATATCGCTGATACAGTTCGTTCACGTGCGCGGCTTCCTGATTATCGGGGGTCTTGTCCAGCACATATAAGAAGGACAGCTGCTCCGACAACTGCGCATTCAGCCGGATCCGGTCCACGGTGACCGCATTGATACCGGCCAGGACGGCAGTATAGATCAGTGTCAGCACCACCATGAACACAATCGGCTTAACCGTGAATTTCTTCATGTGGTCACCTGCTTTCTCTGAGCTTTCAGGTACTTAACCCCTTCGTCCATGATCGGCACAAAGGTGTTCATGATCAGCAGCGCGAAGGAAGCGCCTTCCGGAAAGATTCCGAAATAGCGGATGATGACAACGATAATGCCCACCATAAAACCATACACCCATTTGGCCTCCTTTTGCTTGGGAGCCGTGGTGGGTTCGGTCACAAAATAAATGCAGAGAAAGATAAAGGCGCCGGTGAACATGCCGTAGAAAGGCGCGGGTACATTGGGCGATCCCATCAGGTTCAACACGGTGGTAAAGCCCAGAAATCCGATCATCGGCGATACCATCAGCCGCCAGTCCGCCGCTTTTTTGTACAGCAGAAAAGCCGCTCCCAGCAGAATCAGGATCACACTGGGTTCTCCCATGGAACCGGGGATGATCCCAATGATCGCGTTGGTCAGAGGCACCATTTCACCGGAATCCCGGAAAAGACCCAGGGGTGTCGGTTCAGAAATGGTATCCAGAAAAGGTGTCATATAGCGGGCAAAGCCGCCGGGGAACGAGGTGGAAATCTGGCTCCAGGAATTGGTGAGGTATTCAGGAAAAGAGACAAAAATAAACGTTCTGCCCACGATGGCCGGGTTAAAGACGTTTCGCCCGAAACCGCCAAAGACCTCCTTGGCGAAGAGCACGCCAAAAATAATGCCCACAATGGCCACCCAGAAAGGGGTCGAGACAGGCAGCGACAGAGTGAAGAGCATACATGTCACGAGGACGGCTTCTGACACTTTGGCCTTTCTTTTTTGGGTGAATATGTACTCCGTCAGAACACCGAAAGCGGTGACGACAGCCATCAGGACCAAAACGCGCAGGCCGTAAAGATAAACCGCCCCCAGCGTAACAGGGATCAGGCTGATCAGTACATTCCGCATAATGGGCTGGCGCTGAAAAATGCCTGATGATTTTTTTTGTGCAACCATATGCATGACCTCCAACATAGAGATAAAATCATTCAATAATTACCCGTAACGATGTGGGATAAACCACGACAGAAAAACAGTTCCTGCTCCTCAGTTTAAAACAAAAATTCAAAAATAACAACCATTGATAATAATCCATCAACTCCCTGCTGGGTGTCTGTGGCCAAAAGGTTATGTGGCCAAAAGGTATTTACACAAAAAGATCTCTATGTTACAATAATGCAAAGGTCAGGGGGAATTAACTCAGCTGGAAGAGTACTTCCTTGACGTGGAAGAAGCCGTGGGTTCGAGCCCCTCATTCCCCACCATTGAAAAACC
>JAWSUV010000056.1:0-2980 GCA_033549305.1 Bacillota bacterium
AGTTCAGTAATCGCAGATAACTTCGCAGGGTAACCCGGGGGAATTCCCTGTCGAAGGGATTCGGAAAGACGCCCATAGCACCGCTGCCAAAAGGGCGGATCAGCGTGGACCAGAATCCGGTATAAAGGGGATTCGAATTGCCGACGATGGCCGGGTCGGTGATCACCACATCAATGCCGTTCTCTCTCAGTCGGGTCAGGTGAGACGCTTCATAGGCACCATAAAAGTTATTGATTTCATCCGTAATGAGGATCACGGTTAAATCGGGGACATCCTTTTTGCGGTCAATGAGGGCATCGGTGAACTGGGCGGTCAGATCCGGGTAAGTGTCGGGACCGGATTTGTCATAGGCATCATTCAGCAGAAAGAAGTCCGCCACGATAAACCGTTCGGCCGTTTCAATGAGCGAAAGCATTTCGGCGAAGATAGCCTGTTCATGCTGTACTTCACCGCCATGGGTGTATGTGAGGTCTGTGAGAAACACCAGATCCTCCACCGGTTGCAGGGATCCTTCAGCAGAAAGCCCCTCCGGCAGTTCTTTAAAGAAACCCTGTATCACAATCGACACCCCCAGCAGTAAGAGCAGCAGCAACACTGCCAGCTTGATAAAAGGGCGGAAATCCACCTTTTTACCTTCATATTTTGTATTGACCATCATTCTGCCCAGAGGCAGCGGTTTTTCAGCCAAGAATCATCCCGTCCTTTCCAGCTTCCTTATCATAGCACAAATTACCCGGCATGACAATTGCCGGCAGAGGTCATTCCAATGCATAGAAGTATTTTCAAACGCGTTGAAATCTGTTAGAATAACAGAAAAGCCCCCTGTCGGGTCATGGATGCCGGCAATGCTGTTGGATGAGGAGATGTGTGAATGATGAACAACCAGAACGGAGCTCATTTTTATTTTGCCGGACACGATACGGTGGATCTGGCCAGGCAGTTTGGCACGCCCCTGTATGTCCTGTCGGAAGACATGATCCGCCAGCGTTGCAGCGCGATTCGAACCACCTTTTTGGATCGCCACCCTCACTCCCGGGCTGCCTACGCCAGCAAAGCATTCCTCTCCATGGCCATGTGCCGTATCATTGAAAGTGAGGGGCTCCACCTGGACGTGGTATCCGGCGGGGAACTGTATACTGCGCTGCAGGCAGGGTTTCCCATGGAACGGGTTCTTTTTCACGGCAACAACAAGGGGCTGGATGAAATGGCGATGGCTATCACCCATGATGTCGGCCGGATTGTGGCCGATCACCCGGAAGAAATCAGTCTGCTGGAAGCCATTGCGGCGGAAGCGGGCAAACGGATCAAAATCCAGATTCGCATCGTCCCGGAAGTGGAAGGCAAAACCCATAAACACATCATGACAGGACAAAAGGACACCAAATTTGGTGTTCCCATAAACCGGGAAGTGATTCGCAGCGTCGTCAAACAGGCGATGGACAGTCCCCACCTGGAATTGATGGGATTTCATTTTCATATTGGCTCAAATCTTTTTGAACAGGATATTTACGTGACAGCGGTGGAACGTGTTATGCAGCTGTGCCGGGAACTGAAAACCGAACTGGGCTTTACCGCCCGTGAACTGAATACCGGGGGCGGGTACGGCATTCGCTACACCAACGCCGATATCCCCCAGCCGGCGTCTCACTACACAGATGCCATCATGACTGCCGTCAGCCGCTGCTGCCGGGAGTTGGATCTGCCGGTGCCGGCAGTGACCATCGAACCGGGCCGCTGGATTGTGGGAGAAGCAGGGATTACCCTCTATTCCGTGGGTGCGGTGAAAACCATACCGGAGATCCGGACCTATGTGAGTGTTGACGGAGGGATGCCGGACAACATCCGACCGGCTCTATACAGTGCGCGTTATGAAGCTATTGTTGCCAATAAGACAGACCAGCCGGCAACTGAAACGGTGACCATCGCGGGACGATGCTGTGAAACCGGTGATATTCTCATCTGGGACATGAAATCACCGCCCCTCCAGCGTGGTGACACGCTGGCGGTGCTCAGCACAGGCGCCTATAACGATTCCATGGCCAGCAACTACAATAAACTGCCGCGACCGGCTGTCGTCCTGCTGTCTGGCGATCAGGCCCGTGTCATGGTGGACCGGGAAACCATGGAAGATCTGCTGATCCGGGAGCGGCGCGCTGCCGGACAATCATAGAAAGCGAGAAATGCGTTAAGTGCTCACGAACAACGGGCTGCAGGGACGTTTCCTGCAGCCCGTTTCATTGACCAGGTTTCTCCACCAGGTGTTTCCAGTATTTCTGAGGCATAAAACTGCGTTGAACCCGCGGATTGGTTCGCTGTCGGATGGCAATGTGGTGGAAATAGACCTGCCAGAGTTGCTGCATGACTTCTTCTCCCTGAGAAACGGCAGGGGCTTCATCCGCCGGCAGGTCCCGCAGCACCCACTGCCGGGTATCCCAGCAGGCCGCCAGCTCCCGCTTCACATCATGAATGATCCAGGGGTGTGACGAAAGGCGGTGAACAAAATGGGGAGCGATGAGCGGCGTCTGGTGAAAATCAGGCTCGTAGGTAGCGTAATACAGGCCGTTGGACAGTTCCTGAAACCGGAGCAGCCCCAGCAGACGATGACTTTCCCTGGCTACCTGACGGCTCAGCGCCAGCACTGGGTAAACCTCCGAATCTGTCATCAGTCCGTTAATCCCGGGACCGATCTGAAACCCCTTCCTCAGAAAAGGAAGCAGTTTTGTGCCGGCATCAGCAGATTCCGACAAATACATCCGGTACACATGGCGCAGGGTCATGGCAGACATTTCCTGGCGAATGAGAGCGAAAAGCCGGTCTGCCAGGCGGGGGTCTGTAGGCAGATGAGCCGGAGTGGTGAACAGGTCGGGTTGAAAGTCGGATTCCGCTTCAATGCGAAGCTCCCGAACTCCGTCACGAAGACCGTGGTAGAGGGTTGACAGCAGGCCTTCAAAGGTCCCGTCATACAGATAAGCTTTCACGG
>JAWSUV010000056.1:2990-16139 GCA_033549305.1 Bacillota bacterium
GCAGCCACATCGGCAGCGGCCAGAGGCAGGCGTTTATGCGCTCTCTGAAGCGGCGTCATGAACGAACTCGCAAATTCGGGCTGCAACACAGGGCTCGGTAGAGCTGCCAAAGTAGAAGAAGGCACGGCGTTGCCAGAGGCAGGCTGACTTTGATGGAATAGATCCTGCAAAGAGAGCTGAATCCCCTGATAACCCTTCTGCTGGAAGGTCTCTTCAGCAGTGAGCAGGCTGTGAATCCGCCGGGGATTGAAATCTTTTCCGCCATAGTATTTTCCCTGACAGGTGATAAAATACCGCGCCCGTTTCAACACAGCACCAGTGCGTTTCAGGGATTCAAAGGTTATCGGACCGTATTGCCGGGAGCTTATGATGCGCCGGGCACTGGTGGGGCCGATGCCTGGTATGCGCAGGAGCTGGCGGTATTCGGCACGGTTGATTTCCACCGGAAAAACACCGGGATTCCTCAGAGCCCACATGCATTTCGGATCCAGCATCAGATCAAGCTGCGGGGTTTCTTCCTGGAGCAGTTCCTCGGCATCAAACTGATAAAATCGCAGCAACCAGTCTGCCTGGTACAGCCTGTGTTCCCGGAGGGTGGGCGGCGGGCCGCCGGGTACGGGAAGCAGGGAGGAAGCGTTGACTGCCATATAAGCTGAATAATAGACTCGCTTCATCTGGAATTTCCGGTAAAGCCCCTGGGAAAGGCGTAAAATCTGGCGGTCACTTTCCGGAGTGGCGCCGATCATTAACTGGGTGCTCTGGCCGGCGGGTACAAATTCCGGTGCTTTTCGAAACCGTTTTTTTTCTTCCCGACGCTGCACGATGCCCTGCCGGATCTGGTGCATGGGCAGCAGGATGCTTTCCCGTCTTTTCTGGGGGGCCAGTAAATGAAGGCTTCGCTCCGAGGGTAGTTCGATGTTGACGCTCATCCGATCCGCCAGCTGCCCTGCACGGGCAATGAGGAGAGGATCGGCGCCGGGAATGGCTTTCACGTGGATGTATCCGTTAAACTGGTATTCTTCGCGCAGCAGGCGAAGTGCTTCCACCATTTCTTCCATGGTCCGGTCCGGAGTTTCCCGGATAGCGGCACTGAGAAACAAGCCTTCGATATAATTGCGCAGGTAGAAGGCGATGGTCAGCTCTGCCAGCTCCCGGGCGGTCAGGGTGGCCCGTGGCAGATCGTTGGATCGGCGGTTCACGCAATAGGCACAGTCATAGATACAGTCATTGGTCAGAAGGATTTTCAGCAGGGAAATGCACCGGCCGTCATCAGACCAGCTGTGGCAGATTCCTGCCGCTGCCGCATTTCCAATGCCGCCTGGGGTGTTGCCACGCCGGCTTCCGCTTGACGAACAGGAAACATCGTATTTCGCGCTTTCAGCCAGAATGCTGAGTTTATGGGATAGTTCCATGCGCCATCCTCCTTCCGCACATATTTCAGAGGACCATAGAATCCTGCCTTTATTGTATCACAGGAGCAGGACAAATAAAACATACGTTCTTATTTTATGTCAATCATCGGAAGACTGCATCGAAAATTAATTTCAAATAAATGCCATCACAGTTTACACACTCACAGCGCTACTGCCGGAACAAGGCTGTTAACTGAATTTCAGGCATCAATGCTGTTTTTAAAATTGATGCTTGCATTGTGAACCTTTGTGTGGTACTATGGTATTTGAAGTTAAAAAGTAAAAGAACACAATCATTTGAAGGCCTCTTTTTGGAAGGTATCATCAAATCGGTTTGACGTGATTTTGCTTTTAACGAAATAAAAAGGAGGCCAACATATGACTGGCAAAGTAAAATGGTTTAATGCAGAAAAAGGTTTTGGATTTATCGAAAGAGAAGACGGTGACGATGTATTTGTACATTTCTCCGCTATCCAAACCGACGGATTCAAGACTCTTGACGAAGGTCAGGAAGTAGAGTTCGAAGTGGTTGATGGCAACAGAGGACCTCAAGCAGCTAACGTTACTAAGCTGTAAGATATAAGACCACGAGAAAAAGGCAATCCGGTTTTCGGAATTGCCTTTTTTTTGCTCACAACCACATGGGAATGAGCTGGGTCGACATCTGCCGCTGGATTGATTCCAGGTGGCCAGTGGTCCGGCTAACAGTGCAGCACCGTGATCACTCACTCCATGGTGCTGCAGTTTCAGCCAGACCCGGTCGCAGGGGATGCACAGGTGCATCCCACTGATAGGCGACAGCAGCAGAGCTAACCCGAAATCGGGACGATCAGGAAGGATCATACTGTTTACGGGTATTGTAACAGTCAGGCACTTAAAATGGTGAAGCAGGAAAAAATGAAGGAGATGACATATTTTAATGAGATTGTTTGAAGATCTGGGTGTCAGCGACCAGATATTAAAAGCGCTGCAGCAAATGGGCTTTGAAGAAGCCACCCCCATCCAGGAACAAACCATTCCCCTGTTGATGACGGGAAAAGACGTGATTGGGCAAGCCCAGACAGGCACCGGTAAAACGGCGGCTTTCGGGATTCCCATGGTGGAAAAACTGGAAACGAAGGAAACATCCGTGCAGGCACTGGTTGTCGCTCCCACACGGGAACTGGCGGTACAGGTGGCAGAAGAGCTTAACCGGATCGGCCAGACAAAAGGAATTCGTGCGCTCCCCATTTACGGAGGACAGGAAATCAGCCGTCAAATCCGTTCCCTGAAAGCGTATCCCCATATTGTGGTGGGTACTCCGGGAAGGCTGATGGACCACATGCGCCGCCGGACGTTGAATCTCAGCGCCATTAAGATGGTCGTACTGGACGAAGCGGATGAAATGCTGAACATGGGATTTATTGAAGACATTGAAACCATCCTCAGCGAAGTGCCGGATCAGCGGCAGACACTGCTCTTTTCCGCCACTATGCCGGCTCCGATTCAGGCACTGGGCCGGAAATTCATGCAGGATGCGGAACTGATTCGTATCCAAGCAAAAGAAATGACGGTGGATCTGACAGACCAGAGCTATATTGAAGTGATGGAACGAAAAAAGTTTGACATTCTCTGCAATATTCTGGATATTCAGGCACCGGAACTGGCCATCGTTTTCGGACGGACCAAAAAGAGGGTGGATGAAGTCTTTGAAGCCCTGCAAAAAAGAGGCTATTCGGCGGAAGCCCTCCACGGCGATCTGACACAGAGCCGGCGGGACCAGGTCATGCGCCGATTCAAACATAACCAGGTGGACATCCTGGTCGCCACCGATGTGGCATCCAGAGGACTGGATATTTCCGGCGTCACCCATGTTATCAACTTTGATGTCCCCCAGGATCCGGAAAGCTATGTCCATCGTGTCGGCCGGACAGGCCGCGCAGGTAAAACCGGAGAAGCTATCACCTTTGTCACATCACGTGAGATGGACCACTTGCGGCTCATTGAAGCCAGCATCCGCAAGAAAATTCAGCGCCGCACGGCGCCAACCCTGTCGGACGCACTGGTAGGCCAGCAGCGGTCGGCTGTGGAAAAAATGCTGGAGATCATTGAAAAGCAGGACTACCTGGCTTATCAGGAAGCAGCCCGGGAAATGCTGGAAGAACACGATTCCACCATGCTGGTAGCGGCAGCCCTGAAAATGATCACCAAGGAGCCGGTAACCATCCCCGTCTCCATCACGGAGCAATCACCACTGGGTTCGCGAAAAGGCAAAAGCGGCGGCTATAAAGGTAAAGGCAGCGGCGGCTATCAAGGCAAAAGCAGCGGCGGGTACCAAGGCAAAAGCAGCGGCGGTTATCAGGGAAAAAGCAGTGGCAGCTACAAAGGTAAAAGCAGCGGCGGTTACCAGGGTAAAAGTGGAGGCTACAAAGGCAAAAGCGATAACCGGAGCTACGCAAAAGATGGTGAGGGAGGCGGCTCTCAGTCACGAAACCGCAAAAGCGGCGACAGCAGCCGTCACCAGCGCTGGGAATAATTAGTCAGGTGCAGATCAGCACGGGATTCCGGATCCCGTGCTTTTGTTTTGGACGCAGGCACCTGAATAATGATATAATGATAGGCAAATTATGGAATATCGACAAGATACAGCAATTTCATGAGATGGGCGGAGACGGATGACACAGATCATTTATGATTTTGAATTTAATACGGCGTTTAAAATTGATCGCCATACCCGGCGTTTGCTCAAGGGTGACGCTCACCCGGAATGTCCTCAGGAGATCATTGAAATCGGTGCTGTCCGTTTAAATAAAAAGCTGGAAGTGGAAGATACCTTTCAAATGATGATCAAACCCAAATTGTACCACAAAATGCATCCTAAAATCCGTCAGAAAACGAAAATCACGCGGGAGCAACTGGAGCTGGGAATTCCCTTTGGGGAAGCCATTGCTGTTTTCAGGGAATGGATCGGCTCCGAGGATTCGGTGATGGGATCCTGGGGAATCGACGACCGCCAGGAACTGGAGCGAAACTGCCGGTTTCATCACATCGACACCGCCTGGTTTCAGCGGCATGTGGACATACAACAACTCTGCATGAAACACCTGGAAATGCCCAAAGGATATCAGGTGGGATTGAAAAAAGCCGTCCAGCACTTTGGCATTCATCTGGATAACAGTTTTCACAAAGCGCTGCATGACGCCATTTACACGGCGCATGTCTACCGGGCACTGCTGGAAGCGCAGGCAGTTCAGCCAGGAGGAATGCAGTGTAACATTCACACCTAGCAGAATCATTTGCAGGGAGGAATTAAAGCAATGAACAGACACCTGTTGTTTGATTTCGATGGTACCCTGGTTGACTCCCTGGGGATCGGGATGAAAGCCTTCAACGCCATTGGTGATCGGCATGGCTATCCGCACATTCATGCGGAAGATCTGGAAATGCTCATGCGAAAACCCATCCGGGATCGATTTAACCATTACGACGTCCCTATGGTGAAACTGCCCTCACTAGTCGTGGAATTCTATAAGGAATACAGAAATTCCTTGAAAGAACTCCAGTTTTTTGAGGGCATTCCAGAAATGCTCAACAATCTTTACGAAGCGGGTTATCGAATCAGTGTCATGTCCTCCAATGATCCGAATATGATTAATTCATATATGAAGCAGCATGGCGTACAGTTATTTCACCGGATTGTGGGGTCAAGCCGCCTTTTTGGCAAGGACCGGATGATCCGCCGCTATATGCGCAGAGAAAAAATCGACTTGGACCAGATTCTGTATGTGGGTGACGAACTCAGAGATATTGAAGCCTGCAAAAAAGTCGGAGTCCCAATCATCTGGGTCTCTTACGGCTTTGATCATGAAGAGCTGGTAAAACCTGTTCAGCCTGAATTTATGGCTCACAGCCCACAGGACGTATCGGAAATTGTTCTGAACGGATGGGGGCAAAAAGGAGCCACCCTGGAAGGATGAGGGAATGCCGCGGGAATATGTGCTGTATTACCTGATTTATGGATTCGCGTTTGTTGCCATGGGGATGGCGGCTTTTCAGCATGCAGTAGATGAACGGATCAGTAACCTGCATCTGGCCGGAACCCTGCCGGACCTTGGTTTTTTTGGCGTTATTCATGGCATTTCGGAATGGATGACCATGGTGCTTGCCACCGGGCTTTATCCGGAATTGATTCCGTCAGTTATCCTGGTGCGCAGTTTCCTGAAGGCCATCTCCTTTGCCTTTCTGCTGCGATTCGGGATGCGGCTCTATTGGCGCAACCTGGAAAAGGACAGCACTCTGTTTTTGCTGCCTTGGCTTATGCTACTGCTGTGGGCCGCAGGGTACCTGGCCTTGTTTCTGCCTGCAGGTGTGCAGGGATCGGACAGCTTCGCAGCACTCAATACGTTTCTCATGCGCTATGGGATGGGGATTCCCGGCGGGATCCTTACTTTTCTGGCTTTTAAACGTGACGCTGCCTTATTCCAGCGTAGCGGAAGACCACGGTTGGCTCATGACACGATGAGGTTGGCGGTGGTTTTTCTGGTATATGGCCTGCTGGACGGACTGGTGGTTCGAGGAGCAGGATTCTTTCCCGCGAATATCATCAACCATACCGCATTCCGATCTCTCACCGGCGTACCGGTGCAGATGCTGAAAGCAGTGACCGGGATGCTGATCTTCTGGCTCTTGGCCCGGCTGATGCAGGCTTATAAAGACGAATCCCATGAAAAGCTGCTGCAGATGCTGCTTCATCAGGCGGCGTATGATGAACGCCGGCGCATTGGCATGACCCTCCACGACGGTATCATTCAGAAGTTGTATGCCAGCGGGCTGAAGGTGGAATACCTGGTGAAAAAACACCCGGATGAAGAACAGCACCAGATGCTGAAAGAGGTGCGCGACGGACTTAACGACTCCATTCAGATGGTCCGTGAAATGCTAAACCGAGAAATTCGGGAGCCGATCAATCCAGAGAACCTGGGGTTTAGGCTGCAGCAGTTGGTGAGCGAGTACAACGGCATGAGCAATCTGGAAGTTCTTCTGGAAAACAGGATCCCACCCCTGCAGTTTGTCAAAATGACCCCGGATCAGGCGACGCATGTCTTTTACATTGTGCAGGAAGCACTCTGCAACACACAGCGTCATGCCGGTGCCAGGAAAGCTAAGGTCATCCTCCAGGTGCGGCTGGAAGGGATGGCCATTCAGATTCTGGACGATGGCATTGGTATTCCGAATAAGGGAGCAGTGGAATCCGTTGGCAAAGGCCTGGAACTGATGAACCAGCGGGCGGAGGAAGCCGGCGGCAGTCTGCAGATCACCAGTGGTAAAAAGGGAACTGCCATCACCCTGGTGGTACCCTGGAAGGAGTGACAAGGATGACCATTCAACTCATGATCGTGGATGACCACAGTGTGGTTCGGGACGGCCTTCGGTTTCTCATTGAACTGAATGAAGGCTTCCAGGTTATCGGGGAAGCTGAAAACATGAGCGGTGCCTTTCAGCAGATGGAGAAGAGAAAACCGGATATCCTGATCCTGGATTACAAGCTCTCCCAGGGGGACGGAGTGATTGCCTGCCGGGAAATCAAACGACGTTATCCCCAGGTGAAAGTGCTGGTGCTGACAGCTTTTGCCGAGCCTCACGTGGTCCTGGAAGCCATCAAAGCAGGTGCCGACGGGTATTTGCTTAAAAATGCGGATCATGACACTCTTATTCGGGCGCTGCTGGATGTGTATGAAGGAAAATCAGTCCTGGATCCTTCGGTAACAGATCTTGTGCTGAACCGCATCCGGATTAACCGGCCCGACACGGAGGAAACCGGCCTGTCAGAACGGGATGAACAGGTACTGGATCTGATGAGCCAGGGGCTGACCAACCAGGAAATTGCCGAACTGCTGGACATCACGGATAAAACCGTCCGCAATACCATCAGCCAGATCTTCAAAAAAATCGACGTGACCAACCGTACGGAAGCGGCAGCCTACTGGCTGAAACGTCAGTACAAATATTCCCTCCCGGAACAGTAAAAGTGGGACATCCCTCCCAATCATGGGACATATGGACAGATTCCCATGGGAGGATCGCTGTGGTACCCTTGAATCAATAGTGGGGCGGCTTACATTGTCCAGTATTTCACAAAGAAAACGTCTGGCAGGCTGATCCAAACCGCACTAATTGATTGAAGGAGGAACAACAGAATGAGAAAATGTGCAATGATGCTGTTGGTGTTGACCCTGGCTGTCTCCCTGATGCTGGCAGGATGTACACCCACCGGCACAACCTCGGTTGAGGAACCTGCTGATGCAGCCGAACAGCCGGTTGAAGCGCCGGAAGCCGATACCGTCGCATTTGACGACGGCACCTATCGCGGCACTTACAACGATTCAGGTGTGATGCAGGTAGGCGTGCAATTTCGGCTGACGGATAATGTTATCACCGACGTCCGCTACCGCCAACTGTTCTACTCAGGAACCGATTTCAACGCTCTCGAGGAGAGTGATCCGCTCTATGGGATTAAGCTCCAGCATGACCAGGTGGCTGAATACCTGGAAGATAAGCCCGTTTCTGCGATTTTCGAACTGTATGAGCCAGGACAATTTGTTGAAGACGTAGATGCGTTCACAGGCGCCACCATACGGGGCAGCAAAATCTTCTCCGCCTTCCAGGATGCGTTGAACCGGGGTGTTTACAGCCCGGAAGATGAAGTGACCCGAAGCATTGGCAGCTATGATGACGGTACCTACCGCGGGATTTACAGTGATGGCGGCGAAATGCAGGTGAGTATCCAGTTTACTCTGGAAAACAACACGGTCAGTGATGTTCGATTCCGTCACCTGGCATACTCCGGAACCGATTTTCGGAATCTGGAGGAAGCGGACGCACTGTACGGCATTACCCAGCAGCACGAACAGATTATCGAGTACCTGGAAGGCAAGCCATTGGAAAGCCTCTTTGATCTTTACGCACCCGGCGATTTTATTGAAGATGTCGACACCTTCACCGGGGCTACCGTTCGGGGAAATAAAGTCTTCTCGGCCATGAAAGACGCCCTGAACAGAGGCATCTACC
Organism: Bacillota bacterium; assembly: GCA_033549305.1. GTDB lineage: Bacteria > Bacillota > Clostridia > Peptostreptococcales > Tindalliaceae > Anoxynatronum. Next base: position 11,450 of record JAWSUV010000056.1, read on the forward strand.
AGCCGGCAAACGGCTTCAACACAGCGCTGAATGCTCCTGACGGCCGGTATAGAGGCACCTATGAAGACGGCGGCGAGCAACAGGTGAGCATCCAGTTCAACATCGAAAACGGAAACCTGACAGATATCCGGTTCCGCCACCTGGCTTACGGCGGCATGAACTACGGTGACATGGAAGAAGGTGACCCCTTCTACGGCATTTTGCAGCAATATGAACAGGCAGCTGAGTATCTGGAAGGCAAACCGGTGGAAGCTATTTTTGAACTCCACGCACCCGGGGCATTTATCGAAGACGTGGACACCTTCAGCGGAGCCACTCTCCGCGCCAACAAAATGTTCTCTGCCATGATGGACGGACTGAACCGGGGGATCTACTAACCGGCAGAAGCATCATCACCACACAAGTCATGCTGGAACCAATCATTTATGAGAAAAGTGAAGAGCCGGGGGTAGATCCTCCGGCTTCTCTTCGTTGCGACCGGATCCTCATGCTCATCTGTCCGGGAAAACGACAGGCATTCATGCAGTGATTATCAATTCTTACAACGGGTATTGATTGTTGTATAAGCACTTGCAGACGGATCATAGCACCAGAGTCGACTCCATCGTCACCAGAAGTTTTTTCGGCACAATCAAAAAAAAAAGACTATGAAGGAGGATGAAAAATGATACGAAGGATGAGATGGTTGTTGTTTCTGCTGGTGATTGCCTTAATGCTGGCAGGATGTACCAGCGCCCCCGCTCCGGAAGAACCGCCGGAAGAGCCGGTGGAAGAAACACCTGCACCCCCACCTGAGCCGGTGGAAGTGCCGGCGGCACCTGAACCGCCTCCCAGTGGATTCGACGACGGAGTTTATCGGGGAACCTATGGGGATGTAGGCGATCAACAGGTGAGCATTCAGTTTACCCTGACAGACGGCGTGATCAGCAATGTGGGGTACCGGCACCTGTTCTACGGAGCGACCGATTTCAGGCAGATTGACGAGGACAACCCGATGTATGCCATCAAGGAACAGCATGATCAGGTGGCCGCATACCTGGAAGGTAAACCGCTCTCGGTGATGGATGAGCTTTACTCCCCAGGGGATTTTGTGGATGACATTGACACCTTGACTGGTGCCACTCTGCGGGGCAACAAGATCTATTCGGCCATGATGGATGCCCTGAACCGGGGTGTGTACACACCGGCGGGAGCTGTTTACAAAAATCTTCCCCAGGCCTATGATGACGGGACTTACCGCGGTCTTTACGAAGACGGCGGATTCCAGCAGCTGGGCGTCCAGTTTACCCTGACGGACGGCATCATCAGCGATGTCAGTTACCGCCGTCTGTTCTATGCCGAAACCGACTTTACCCGGATCGAAGAAACCGACCCCATGTACCCGATCACCCTTCAGCATCAGCAGGTGGCTGAATACCTGGAAGGCCTTCCGGTGGAAGACATTTTTGATCTCTACACACCGCATGAGTTTGTGGATGATATCGATGCTTTCAGTGGCGCAACGCTGCGGGGCAATAAGATCTTTTCTGCTTTCAAGGATGGCTTAAACCGGGGAGTGTACAGCCCGACAGATGGTGTGACCACCGACATCGGCCCCTATCCTGACGGCCGTTACCGCGGCGTTTATAGCGATGGCGGCAACCAGCAGATCGGCATCCAGTTCAATCTTGAAAACGGCAACCTGACCGATTTGACCTTCCGTTATCTCTATTACGCCAACATTAGTTTTCTGGACATGGCGGAAGATGATCCAATGTATCCGATACTGGTGCAGTATGAACAGGCGCTGGCTCATCTGGAAGGACAGCCGCTGGCAGTCATTTTCGACCTCTATGAACCGGGAGAATTCGTGGAAGACATTGACACTTACACCGGCGCAACACTGCGTGGAAATAAGCTGCTGTCAGCCATTCGGGACGGCCTGAACCGAGGGATCTATTAGAATAGCTGTAAAAGGTTTCTTAACGTGATGAAGATTATGATGCGTTAGGATTTAGAGCCGGGAGTGATCTCGGCTCTTTCATGTTGCTGAATGACAGGATAACCCGTTGAATCGTTAAGGGAAAGATGCATTACTTTTTACGCGTCTTCATGATTAATGCGCCAGCACTTGCAAGTTTCCTGACATAAGGGTATGATGGATGGTGCTCGTGAAGTTGAAAACACCTAAGGGAAGATCTGAGGACAGCCATGTGAAATAACGGCTAGAATGAAAAGAACAGGAGATTGTGTAAAAATCATGAAAAAAACGTTTGAAGCCCTTGGAATCAAAAAAGAATGGCAAACCCGTCTACAAGGAGACCAGATCATCACTCCCACGCCCATTCAGGAATCCACCATCCCTTTCCTGCTTCGTGGGGAGGACGTGATTGCTCAGGCCCAGACTGGCACGGGAAAAACCCTGGCATTTCTGCTGCCCATCATGGAAAAGCTGGATCCGGCCCAAACCCATGTCCAGGGGCTGGTGATAACCCCTACGCGTGAACTGGCCCTCCAGATCACTCAGGAAGCCAAAAAACTGGCAGCAGGAACAGATCTTCACATTCTGGCGGCCTATGGCGGGCAGGATGTGGAAAAACAGCTGCATAAACTGAAAGGAAGTATTCATCTGGTGATCGGCACACCGGGAAGACTGCTGGATCATTTAAGGCGGGGAACACTGAACTTATCAAAGCTCAGCATGCTGGTGCTGGACGAGGCAGACCAGATGCTGCACATGGGGTTCCTGCCTGAGGTTGAAGCCATCCTCAAACAGATGCCTTCAGACCGTCAGTCCATGCTCTTTTCGGCCACCATGCCGCCAGGGGTGCGGCAGCTGGCGAAACAGTATACCAGTGGAGCGCATCAGGTGAGTGCGGATAGTGAAACGGTTACCCTAAAGGAAATCAAACAACTGGTGGTTGAAACCAGCGACAGGGGTAAACAGGAGGCGTTGTGCCAGGTGCTGGGTGAACAGCGGCCCTTCATGGCCATTATTTTCTGTCGGACAAGGCGCCGGGCCAACACGTTAAACACGGCCCTTCAATCCTGGGGATACCTGTCAGATGAACTGCATGGCGACCTGACACAGGCAAAGCGGGAGAAAGTCATGAAGGCTTTTAGAAAAGCGGAAATACAGCTTCTGGTGGCTACGGACGTGGCGGCGCGGGGACTGGACATCGGCGGGATTACACATATCTATAATTACGACATGGTGCAGGATGTGGACAGCTACATCCACCGGATCGGCCGGACCGGCCGGGCCGGGCAGCTGGGAATGGCGGTCACCTTCGTCACCCCAAGAGACCGGGATCAGCTGCATCTGATTGAAAAAGGCATTCACATGAAGCTGGAAAAACGGCAGATCGGGCCGGCAAAGCCCCAGTTGCGATCCGCTTCGAAGGAAGAAGTATCAAAGGACTTCAAGTCGAAAAGCTTCAAATCGAAGGACTACAAATCACAAGAACCCGGCAGAAAAGATGACAAGGGACGGTCTTCATCAACAAGCAGACCTCAGGATAAAGTTCATCCCCGCGCAACAGGCGGCCGAAAGCCTGCTTCAGGCAAATCCACTCACTCGAAAAGCAGCCGTAAGAGGGGCGGCCAGTCCGGGGGGAGAAGCGGCGGATCACGTTCCCGGTAAAACGGCTTGTAGTCCTTAACGGTGTACTCTTAAGATAAATCGAAACGACCTTCTCCGGAAAGATGGAAAAGGTCGTTTTTCATTATGACAGCAAGTGCATCATTTTAATCCAGGGCTTTCAATATGTCCTTTTGCATGCCAAAACGGACCGTCAGCAGCGGATCCACCACCTGGCAGATTTCCGCATTGCCTGCTGCGCTGAGCAGCATCCCGGCTTCATTAAAGGTAAGCCCGGAATGGTTCATGACCCATTCATGCATGTCTTGCGTCGCGATTTTAACTGCTTCCATCAGGTCCTTGTGGGAGGCGACAGTATAGAGGTGGGTAGCGTTTTCCAGCATGGGATTGCGCTGCGGCCGGTCCTTCAGCACCGTGACCCTGACCGTGACCTCGCCTGCGATTTCCAGCCCGGTAACCATAATTTCGCCGTCGCCGATGAGGGCATGCAGGTCGCCCACAGCCAGCAGGGCGCCTTCCGCAAAGACTGGCAGATACAGCGTGCTGCCGGCTTTTGTCATTTTGTTGTCCATGTTGCCGCCGTGAATACCAGGAGAACCGCAGGGCACAGCTCCTGTCCTTGGTGCCACCCCAATGACCCCGATGGTGGGGGTGACAGGCAGTGATAACGTATCATTGAAACGGGCAAGACCATTTTTGATGGGCATCACTTTAATCTGGGAGTCAGTCACCTGGTCACCCAGCAGGCCTGCTCCGGGAATAGCCGCCATGACTCCCTGGCTGGCAACGGTGATATCCAGGATGTCCACTTTCAGGACATCGCCCGGCTGTGCATCTTCCACATAGAGAGGACCGGTGGCAGGATTGATCTGATTCCAGTTGACGTTGTCAACCGACTGGGATTCGCGGATGATCTGGTTCTGGAAACAGTCACAGGTTTCAAAAATCACTTCGCTCCCGCTGGGAACACGCAGCACTGGCGGGTGAGCGGCATCCATGGCATAAACAACTCGTGTGTTCGGGATTGTCTTCATCACAAACTCCTCCTTCAATGTTTAACCCATCTTTCGACTAAAAATCCCAAAGAGGTTGCAATAAGCCAAACCTCAA
>JAWSUV010000057.1:0-15982 GCA_033549305.1 Bacillota bacterium
CCTGAATAAGTTCTTTCAGTGCTGTTAAGTCGGATATCCGTCAATTCATCCGCTGAAAAATGACCAAAAGATGAGCGCAGCACACTGAGTAACGGCAGTTCCTGCAGTTGATTGTCGATGATACGCAGCAGATTGATGAAAAGTTCAATTTCCAGTGATTCAAAAAAACCAGTTCCCACATCTGCATAAACAGGTATGCCTTCCTGTGCTAAAATATCCGTAAACTGTGGCGCCTGATTTCCCGGAGCGCGCAGAAGAATAGTCATATCCTGATATCGAACGGGCCTGCGGGTGCCGTTGTTGGGATCAATCAGATCCGACTGCATCAGTTTTTTGATTTGATGTGCCAGCAGCCGTGCTTCTGCTTCCTGATCCGTCCACTCCTCCAACAAGGCAGCGATTTCCTCATCAACGGAATCTTTCGAATCGTTCCGTGACACTTCCCGAACCTTTTTTTCCAGCAGATGAACGAAAACCGATTCGTCATTACCCTCCCATTCATCCGGTTTTCCTACCTGCAGTGCAGCGGCCTCATCATAATCAATTTCACCCAGGGTTTTAGACATGATCCGGCGGAATACTGTATTGACGGATTCCAGAATAACGGGGTGGCTGCGAAAATTCAAATTCAGATCAATACAGGAATAAATGTCATTTGCAGAGGTGCGATACTGTAGATATTTTTCCATGAATAATTCCGGTTCCGCCAGTCTAAACCGGTAAATGCTTTGTTTCACATCTCCCACCATAAACAGATTATCAGGTCGCGCGATCTGTTTCACCAGTGTCTCCTGAACACGGTTGCTGTCCTGATATTCATCAATAAAAATCGCTTCATAGTGTTTCTGATAAAAGGCACGCGCCTCCTGGTGCCTTAAAATGTCCAATGCCCTGTGCTCCAAATCGTTGAAATCCAGCACATTGCGTTCGTTCTTTTTTGTGTGATAGGTACTTTCATACCGCTTCACCAGTTGTACGAGTTGTTTGATGGCGGGTAATAACCGCCGGTGATCATCCGCAAAATCCGCCAGTGAACGGAAGAACCACTGCTCCTGCATGCGTTTGACTTCCTTTTTTGCCTGATCGCGCAGGTTTTTAGCTGCTTCCCTCAGCTCAGGATCCCCATTCCTGGAGGCAGGTAACCGTCCAAAGGAAAAACGTCTTATTTCATTCAGAATAGCTGCGTTTCCCCCATTAGCAAGCTCTGCCAGCAAATCGATACCTTGCAGTTCTTCATTGAGCAGAGTCACATAAACTTCCGGCCCATCCGTCCGGGTCGCTAAGGCCATTGCCTGCCGCAACTGATTTGCTGCGTATTCCAGGCGCAGGTAAGCCTGGCTCAACAGCGATTTCAACCAGAAAGAGGATGCTAATTGATCAGCCTCACTCTGAAAGGCGTCAACCTGCTCCTGCAGCCAGTGGTGTGGCTGTGGATGACTGCATGAGAATTCGTAGAGTTTTGTAACCATATCCTCCAGTTCACGATCGTTCCGGTTCTGACAATACATCTCCACCAGCCGCAAAAAATCAGGATTTCCCTCTTTGTAGGATTCCTCCATCACCTGGGCCAGAGCTTCCTGCTGAAGCAGAGCTGCTTCCGCCTGGTTTGCCGTTCGAAAGGACGGTTCAACATCGATCAGGTAATAATGATTTCGGATGATGTGGATGCAAAAAGCATGGAAGGTCATCATTGCCGACTGGTTCAAGCGACCCATCTGTCTTCGGATAAAAGAATCCTGCTCCTGTGATTCATCCATCCGACTCATCAGTGACGCAGCTGTCCGTTCCCGCATCTCCGCCGCCGCTGCCCTGGTAAAGGTAACCACCAATAGTCGATCAATATCAATCCGATCTTTCAAAACCAGCTGAACGACACGCTCGATCAGGACTGCTGTCTTTCCAGAGCCTGCAGCGGCAGACACCAGCAGATTCGCGCCTCGCTGGCTGATCGCTTGCTGTTGTTCCCTGGTCCATCGAGTCATTCTGCACTTCCTTTCCCGATCATCTGCTGTATCATCAGACGCAATGCTTCTTCATCCTTTAATGAGGATAATATGCGCGGCCTGCTGTCCACAAAAACCGGATCATACTGGCAAACGGATCCATACTCACAGTGATCACACGCTTTCCACTTCTTTAACTGAGCAGGCGCTGCCTTAATCGCACCGCTTAAAATCGATGAAGCTGTCATACCAATCTGCATCCTGGCATAGTGCTGCAGCAAACTGAATTCTTCCTCCGTCAGCAAACGGCTTCCTCTTTTGAAATCGCCGGTTTGCGTCAATCCCACAGGTAATACATCAGAATCGAGTAACAGCTCACGATCCATTTCTTGAATAATTGACAGATCCTTCAAGACAACGCCATCCATTTTCAGCTCCTGCCGGATCCGGCTTTCCACCTTTTGTGGATCATCCTGTTCCATTTCCACCATGGGATCATCCAGATAAAAGTATAACATTCCGGCCGGTTTCATTTCAGTCGTGTTATGGGGATTCGCGTCTTTGTCCAGCACTGCCATTAAATAGACGATCAATTGCAGCTGAAGTCCATGCATGAGTTCCAGGTATGAAAAAGATTGTCTGCCAGATTTATAGTCGATCACCCGGAAATAGCGCTTATTGTTGTGTAAGCAAATATCCAACCGGTCAATGCGTCCTTCAAGCAACACCACATTTCCATTCGGCGCTTCAATTTGAAGCGGCAAAAGCTGTTTCTCATCATCACTGCCAAAAATAATCTCATGCTCACTGGGCTCAAAACCGCTCTTTTTTAAATGGTAGATCATGGTGTCAATCGCACGGCGGCTTATCCGTTTCAATCGTTCGCCATAAAAATGGAACCGCCGGGTGCTGTCAAAAATCCCATTTTCGTAATTTCGAATGATGCCGCCCGCCAGTTTTTCATTCAGCGTTGTTACCTGCTCTTCATTCAGTAATAACGGGTCTGGCTGCTGTGTCTGAAGGTGTTTGCCGAAAGATTCCATTATTTGATGCAGCACATTTCCCATATCCGGCGCCATGATCTCCTGTTTTTTTCTTGGCGTGGGGAGAAGACCAAAACGGACAAAATGGGCGAAGGGGCAACGGTTATACTGTTCAAGTCGGCTGACAGAACCCTGGTAGCGACTGCCAAATAAGCCCTCAGCACGCCGGCGGTTGAGGTTGAACGGCTGATGCTGATAAAACAAAGCGGTTATCATCTTTTCACAGTCGGTTCTCCACTGTTCCTGATTTTGGAACCAGTAAAAGAGTTGGACCCATTGGTCGGATACTGGTTTTCCTTCAGCCAGCTCCCTGAGTTTGGATGCGAGCTTAAGATAGCTGTAACCAGGTCTGTGCAATAAATGAAATTCTTCATCTTCCCTGATAAATAAATCATTTTTGTATGAAACTCCAGGAAATATCTTTCTGATCCGATCCAGCAAGACTGATGGACGGCGTGTTTCTCCCTCGATGGACGCCTGGCTGTAACTAAGCCATAAGTAATCCTTCGGCCGACTTAATGCCAGTTGAATCGTCAGTGATTCCTGCGCCTGGCGAAATTCATCCACCACTCCCATCAAACAGCCTTTTTGCTGTAGTTCCTGCTTCTCTATCATTAGAAACAAGCCGTCTTCACTTTGGACCGCCGGCAGCACACCATCATTGATCCCAATGAGGAAAAGTGCTCGAATGCCCGCCTGACGGGATCTTTCAGGTGTTCCCACCATTACCTGATCAACTGTGGGAGGAATCAACCCAATTTCAATCGCATCGAGACCAGTCTGCCACAGTTGGCGGTATTCTTTTAATGAAATCGCGACTTCTCCGATCATCTCAACCAACTGATCCGACAAGTCCATCATACGGTTCCAGAGCTGTGTCAACATGGCTGCTGTTTCAACGTCTTCCAGCTTCGATAAACTGGTTATTTCCTTCTCTACCTGAGGAGCAATCGCCGCCCTGTCCATCCATGAAAACAAGGCTTCTGTCATTTGCCTGACAGTGGATGACTGATTCAATTGAGCTTCAAAATGCATTAATGGCTTCATAATCCGTCTGCGAAGATGATTCATGATGCCCGTCTGATCTGCCCGATCGTATAATGAAAAATCCTTTTTCCAGTCGGCACCGTGAATTCCCCTGGCCAACACTTCGTTTTCCAACTGTTCCAGTTCTTCCTGCGATATTCCCGAAAATCCAGTTTTGAGGTAGCTGAACATACTCTGATAAGAATACCCTTTAATCATGTTCTCCAGCAGAGCAGGGATTAACTGAATGAGTGGATGTTCAATTTTTTTACGTCGAACATCCAGAAAGAACGGAATTTCCTGGAGGGTAAAAAAACGTTTGATGCTGTCCTGGCGCTGTTCGAGATCTGCACATAAAACTGCGATTTCCCTGTAGCGATACCGCTGGTCCTGAACCAGTTCCTGGATGCGTGCTGCGATCTGCTCAACTTCACTGTCATCATTGGCAGCAGCAAATAAGGTTAATTCATCCGTTTTCTCATTCCAGGTTTTAATGGGTAAATGGTTAAAATAAGTGCTTAGATGATCAAGGCATGAAGCACGGTCAGCAGCAGCGACCAACGGCTCAGTATCGGTCACCAGCGTTTTCGTCCCAAGCCGCCACAATTGCATTTGCAGCTTCAAGATCTGATGAATCAGAGGCTCCTTTTCATTCACAAGCCATTCAGCTTTCCCATAGGCTGTTAAACGAACTTTTGAGGTCTGTTGAACCAATTCCATAATCACAGCCAGCATACGCGGCGTGTAACTAAAAAACCCATCAATCCAGCAAACAGTTTCCTGAAGTGATGACGCTTGTTTCATTTGAGTGATCAGTGCCAGAAATTGATCTTCCTGATCAACATACCTGCCCTCAAGATCATTTTCATAATGCCGAAAGATTAAAGCCAGATCAAGGAGCTTTCTCTTAAGAAGTGATCGTTCTTCCAGAAAAGAAGCCTGTTTTTGAAGATCATCCGCATTAATCTCATATTGCTTGCACTCCGTGATGCTTTCCACAATCCGCTCTACAAGGCCCCTTTCACGGGATAACCCGCGATACACGGTCAAATCATTCTCCAGCTTCATCAGAATTTTCCGGACAAGCATATGTTTACCCAGATCATCAACGAGCACGCGCGTTCGTCCGCCTGTCTCCTGAAAGATCCTGTAGGCCAATCGGTTGAAGCTCATCACTTCGGGATTCATCAACCCAGTTCGCCTGGTCGCTTCCAGGTATGCTTTTTCAGCCTGTACCGTGAACTGTTCCGGTACAATGATCAGGTGTTTTATCATTGAATTCTGCTCGACAGCCGCATCGATTTTCCGGTACATCCATCGACTTTTCGCTTCCACCTGTCTTCCCATGAGTAATTCCAGCAAATCAATCCCTCCGGATCTCAGTATGTTTGTATGGTTGTCTTGCATCTGTCGTTCATTATATCAGATCCTGCCGACAGGCTGTGGATCCCGAACAAAAAAACTCTGCGGAAAAACCCGCAGAGTTTATGTTAACCAGCTGGTAAAAGCACGTTTTAATTAAGAGGTGCTGAGTTTCATTTTTTTGACACGGGCTTTCTGAAGGAAATAGACAGCAACGATGACAACCAGCCCAAAAATATCTGTATACAAACCCGGATTCATCATCATAATGGCAGCAAGCAGCATGGCTCCTGTTTCATAGATTCTGTTCTTGACCACAAAGTAATTGGCCACCGCACAGGCCAGGCAAAAGGTTCCGATGAGTGCCGATATGATGACTGGCAGTGACTCAAGGATGCCGTAAAAAACGACAGTTGATCCTTCAATGCTCTTCACCATAATGAGGTGCGAATCCATGGCAAACAGATAGGGAACAATAAAGGCCGCAAGCGCCAGTTTAACCGCCTGAAAACCGGTTTTCATCGCATTGGCCCCTGCAATGCCGGCACCCGCATAAGCCGCCAGTGCCACTGGTGGTGTAATGTCGGCAATAACCCCAAAATATAAAACAAACATATGGGCAGAAAGCAGATTGACATCAAGCTTGATCAAGGCAGGTACAGCCATGGTGGCCAGCACAATGTACTTAGCTGTTGTCGGGAGTCCCATACCGAGGATGATGGAAGCGATCATGGTGAAGAACAGGGTGGGCAGCAACATTCCCTGTGCTAATGTAACGATCAGGTCTGCAACCCGAAGTCCCAGTCCGGTCATCGTGACAACGCCCACGATGATCCCTGCACAGGCACAGGCACAGGCAACACTGACAGCACCCTTCGCTCCCTGTTCCAGGGCATCAACAAAATCACGCCAGGTGAAATCGGCCTTTTTCTTTAAAATGAATATGGTGATCAAACTGACCAGCGTGGCCAGTATGACAGCGGTGAGAATTGAGTAGATGGCGGCAAACAAAGGCGTCCGGCCGCTGATCAATAAATAGACAATGACGACCAGGGGAATAAACAAATAACCCCGGGTGAGCAGCAGCCGTTTCATGTTGGGCAGTTTATCTTTCGGAATCCCTTCAAGGCCCAGCTTGGAGGCTTCAAGGTGAACAATGGTTCCAACGGCAAAATAATACAGTAAGGCAGGAATAATGGCCGCCATGATGATCCGTACATAAGGGATCCCGGTAAACTCAGCCATAATAAAGGCTGCAGCGCCCATTACCGGCGGCATGATTTGACCGCCCGTCGAAGCGGCGGCTTCGACAGCTCCTGCAAAATATGGCTTATACCCGACTTTTTTCATCAGCGGAATGGTGAAGGCTCCTGTTGTAACCGTATTGGCAACAGAACTGCCGGAAATGGAGCCCATAAATCCACTGGCCACCACTGCAGACATCGCCGGACCACTTTTCAAGTGACCTGTCAATCCAAAGGCAATATCGATGAAGAATTTTCCCACACCGGTTTTATCCAGAAAAGCGCCAAACAGAATAAACATAAACACGAATGTGGCAGATACCCCGATGGGAATTCCCAGAATTCCCTCTGTGGTCATATACATTTGGCTGATGATCCGCTGCATGCTGTAACCTCTGTGCGCCAGGAGGCTGGGCATCATGGGTCCAAACTTTGCGTACAGCAGAAAAGCAATGGCTACAATGGGCAGTTCCGGACCGACCACTCGCCTGGTGACTTCCAGTGTGAGGAAAACGGCCAGAAATCCAAGGACATAATCCTGCGTCTGCATGGTGGCGCCCCTCAATGCGATTTGCTGGAAATTAATAAAGAGATATCCAAAGACAATGATTGCCAGCAGCGCTAATATATAGTCATAATAGGGCACTTTGCTTCCATGCTTTTCTTTACTCTTTTTAGTTAGGGGATACATCATAAAACCGATGACAAAAGCAAATATGATGTGAAGCGAACGCTGCCGGATGGATAATAATGTCCCGAAAAAAGCGGTGTACATGTGAAATACGGACATAGCAATCGCAAGAGCTGCAACTGTCTTGCCAACATACCCTTTGAGCTTTCGGACGGCACTGGCTTCCTTGTCAAACTTTTCCATGGCTTCATTGATATCTAATGCATCCTCATTGATAAAATCGGCGATTCCTTCTGCCTTGTCATCCGCTCTGGTGTCCACCCCAGTGGCTTGATCCACTATTACTTCCTTCTCTTCTTCCTGATTTAACGTGTTGTCTTCTGAATGATTCTTTTCATCAACCATTCGCTTCCCTCCCTGATCCGGTACATCCCCACCGGGTTTCTTTTCTTTGTGATTCGAACAGGAGTTCTCTCCTGAGAAAAGGACAGGAATGGGTATTCCTGTTCACCCACAATCAAGGTCATGTTCGCTCCCGTTTCGACTGGAGCTGTTCTATACACAATAAAGTCAAAGGGTTGGTTGATATCATAGATGCGAAACCCTTTGCATGTCATTTCAAATTTATTCGAATTTGTTTCCGGTAAGCCTGCTCCATGGGATGAAAATTCCGTTTCTGTTAACAACAGTCTGCCGTCAGGGAGTGTACGATAGTGTTCATACACCGGCGTTTTCATGACAGAGTGTGTGTAACGAATCGAAAATGTCGCATCCGGATATACCAGTATCCGCTGGAAAACAATCTTTTGCTCCTGATGAGACATTTCCAGATAATGAACCGGCATTAGCAGCAGCGCCAAAATAACCAGAATAACTGAAAGAATGAGTGCCGTCTTTTGCTGTGTCATATAAAAGAGAGGAAGGTACTGGAGTTAATCCAATACCTTCACTCCTCACCTCAATTACTGTTTAGTTAACACCCATTTCCTCATAATACCTCATCGCACCAGGGTGTACTTCAATTGGCATACCAGCCAGTGCAGTCTCCAGTGTCAGGTCATTGCCGCGGGCATGTGTGTCAATGATCACCTGGCGCTGTTCAAACATTGCCTTGGTCATGTTGTACACCAGTCCTTCCGGAAGGTCTTCCGGAACCACCAGCATGGCTTGCACTGCTGTGGTGATAACATCTGCTTCATTCCCGGGATAGGTGCCGCCGGGGATCACTACTTCCACATAGAAGGGATATTCTGCCGCCAATTGTGAGATCATAGCCGGATCAATGGGCACAATCACGATATCAGCGGTGGTGGCCACTTCAGTGATCGATGCAGTCGGAATGCCGGCCGTTACGAAGGCAGCGTCAATCTGCTTGTTTTTCAGCTGATCTGCCGCTTCTGCGAAGGACAGGAAGTCGGCTTTTCCAAGATCATCATAAGTTAATCCGTGCAGTTGCAGGATTTGCCGTGCATTGGCTTCGGTACCGGAACCGGGAGCTCCTATAGCCACATCCTTGCCAGCTAGATCTTCTACGGACGCGATGCCGGCATCAGCCAACGCAACAATCTGGATCAGCTCCGGATAAAAAACAGCCAATCCGCGAATGTTGTCAATGGGAGCCGGTCGATCAGCAAACATTTCCGTACCGGTAAAAGCGTAGTAAGTGATATCATTTTGGATAAACGCCAGTTCAGACTCGTCCTGGCTTACCAGGTCAATGTTGGCCACCGATGCGCCTGTGGATTCAGCATTGGCTGTCACGCCGGGAACATTGGCGTTGAAAATGCTGGCCAGTGCGCCGCCAAGCGGGAAATAGGTGCCGCCGGTGCCGCCGGTGGCAATGGACAGAAACGTGTCGTCATAGTCCTGCGCCAATTCGTCAGTTTCGGCCGGTTCTTCCGCCGGTTCTTCTGCCGGTGCCGGTTCTTCTGCCGGTTCTTCCGCCGGTGCCGGCGATCCGCAGCCTGCCAATAGTGCCAACATCATCATTCCTGCTAAAAGCAATGCAAGTTTTTTCTTCATGTTTTCCCCTGACCGAATCGATCAGGGTTTACACCTCCCCTTTGTTTGTTCTTTCCAAATAGCATTGATGTGTTTCTGGTTATATTGTCGGTCTATGCGTTTGGGTTCCATCACCTCCCTTACATGTTTGTTAAAATAAGTGCAAAGTAACCGCTACTCATAATGAATATATCTTATTTCACACAGCCTTTTAAGGAGGATTGGGGAATTCAACCTGTTGACCTTCGAATAATTTTGTTATAATAAAATCACAATCATATTATATCATAAATGATCATAAAATCAAATCAATCGCTCTGATTCCTGAAAGCATTCCATCGACATCGTTTTTTGATCACAAACCCCACATACAGGCACAGGCAGTCGAAAGGAGACGGAATTTGTCACGTACATCGGAAAGTCAGATCCAGCATAGACTTGACTTGTTAATACAGCTAATACGGCAGGATCCGGGAAGGCGTGGATTTTCGACTGAAATACCTGCCGAAGACCTGACCATCGCTGCCTTGAAATTGATACACCACCAGCGTATTTTGATCGTTACCGGTTTTTGTGTCCTGGGACCCATGGCCGGAGAAACCGACGGTCCGCCGGGTGCCCTCGTACTGGCTGATGCTCTTCACAAAATGGGCAAGGAAGTGGTGTTAGTCACTGATCAGTATTCTTCCTTTCTGCTGAAAGCCGGACTAACGTGTTACGCAACCGATTTGGAAATACACGTTATCCCCCACCATCAGGAAACTGCAGATGATGAAATGCTTCAGCTAATCGATGCCTTCAGGCCGGAACATGTGATCGCCATCGAACGACCGGGCAAATCGTCTGACGGCCATTCCTATTCCATGCGTGGTGAAAAACTGGATCATGTAATCCCCCAGCTGGATTTATTGTTCGACCCTCCGGGTGACCGGTCTTATGTGACGACTGCTGTCGGCGACGGCGGCAATGAAATGGGCATGGGGAAGGTCTATGATTTTATCAAGCACCATGTCCATCTGGGCAAAACAATCGGTTGTGTGACAAAAGCAGATTATGTCATCCCTGCCGGCATTTCCAACTGGGCTGCTTACGGTTTATCAGCAGCATTGTCACTTCTCAGCCGCCAAAACCTTCTACCGCTGCCTGGCACCGAAAAGTGTGTTCTTGAAAAAATGGTGCAGGCTGGAGCTGTTGATGGCTGCACGAAAAAGCGCGAGGTATCAGTGGATGGAGTCACGCTGGATCTTTACCTGGGAGTGATTGATGAAATCACCAGCCTTGTCCATGAAGTCTTAAGTGATGACTAAAAGGAGGAATCCGGGATGATCGACCTGAATGCTGATGTTGGCGAAAGCTTTGGTATCTATGAGATTGGTAATGATTTCCAGCTGCTGGCCTATGTTTCATCAGCCAATATTGCCTGTGGGTTTCACGCGGGTGATCCGAACGTCATGACAAGAACTGTGAAAGCTTCTCTGGAGAATGGTGTTGCGATCGGTGCTCACCCTGGTTATCCTGATTTGCAGGGATTTGGCAGACGTTCCATGAACTTTTCCCCCGAAGAACTTTATAACATGATTCTATACCAGTCAGGAGCGCTTCAGGCGATTGTTAAAGCCTATGGGGGAAAGCTGCAGCACGTTAAACCCCATGGCGCGCTGTATAACGAAGCAGTCGTCCATCTGCAAAAGGCCACGGCCATCGCACAGGCAACGATGGCTTTGGGAGCTGATGTTATCCTGATGGGACCTGCCGGATCTGCCCTTCAGAAGGCAGCTGAAAGCTGTGAAATACCATTTGCACGGGAAGTGTTTGCGGACAGAGCTTATGAGGATAATGGCCAGCTGGTCAGCCGCTCCAAAGCAGGTGCGCTCATTCATGACGAAGCAGTCTGTATCAGGCGCATGGTTGACATGCTGGAAAAGAAACCCATCTTATCAATCAACGGCACGCCATTAACTCTTTCCGGGGACACCATCTGCCTTCATGGTGATCATCCTGAATCAGTGTCATTCGCAGCCGCATTGAACAAATCCATCCAGGCTGCAGGCCATTCCATCGAATCATTGTCCCAGTGGATTTTATAGTCTTCGCTTCAGCTGATAGACCGAAAGTTTCAGCCCAATTCCTTCTGCAATATCGGATATTGAGGCAGTTTGTTGAATAAAGTGACGTAAATGCATTTTATGACTAAGGCGAGTAATTGTCTCAGCCTGGAATACCATGCGGGTGATGGCGTCTTCTTTTTTATCTGTTTCACTCTCGTAAAAATACACCTTTGTCACCTGATCCTCGACCAGCCCTGTGTTTTGAAAAAAACTCCGGACACCTTTCAGCAGCTCATCTGCTGCCTGACAGGAGAGCACCATCAGTTCCTCGAAGTCATTGATGACAAAATCGGGAAACTGCGGTTTTTCAATGGACAGATGCTGCAGCGTGTGATTAGCAGTGTCCACCAGATCATCCAGTGAATCCGTCAATTCCAGAATATCCCCACTGGCATCCGGTATCAGATTGTAGGCATAGAGTTTATGCTTGATGTTTTTCAGAAAATCGTCTGCCTCCTGTTCCACCTGAACCATCTCTTTCACTCTTTTTTCAAAGGCTTCCTCTTTTCCTTTGAGATAATCACGTATGCCCTCCTTGTAAATCAAACCAGCCCTGGTGACGGCTTTCAGGTAAGCGTCTATTTCATCTTCAAGCTCCTGATTGCGATTACGAAATAGTTTTCTCATTCAAGACCTCCTTTGTAATAATCCGTTCCCATATTCCAGAGTTTGTCCGTGAATCCATCCTGCTGATCCTGCTGTCTCTCCATGAATGACAGGACACTCTCAACATCGCCGGAGAGTTTATCCGCCTGGTGCAGGATCTGTGCCTCTACTGTCTTCGGAAGCACAGGAGATCCCCATTCATAGGCGCCATGGTGGCCCAGAATGCCATTAAGAATAATCAACGCATCATCCCGGTCAAATCTCTCTATCCCGCGAATCACATTTTGCGTTTTGTGAGCACCAATAAAAATATGCCCCAGCATACGTCCCTCCAATGTTAATGATTCTGAAGGAACAGGTTCGTATTCTTCTATTTTGGCCCAGTCATGCAAAAATGCCATTGCCAGAAGTCGATCCTGTTGCCGCAGGCTCAGGCGTTTTGTGACTGCCACCATTTTGACATATTTCAACACTTCAAGGGTGTGCTGCATAATTCCGTGCATAAAATTGTGGTGTACGGTTTTAGCAGCCGGATAAGTGCAGAATTTTTCATAGTATGCTTCAGAAAATACCATCTCCTGGACAAGCTGACGGATATGGGGCGCCTTGATGAATTCATAATAATCACGGAGCCATTCCCGCATTTTTTCCTCATCCCAGCTGCTGGTCTGAACAAAATCGGCTATTTGCATCTGCTGAATGTCAGTTGGCTGACATTTTTTAACCGTCAACTGAAGCTGCTCCCGGTATTCTCCCACCAGCAGCCTGCAATCAACAATCGCTGGCAGATCCAATGAAGCCAGCGCATCTTCGTGCTGACCATAATCCCACAGCCTGACATCACATTTTTTTGTTTGATCCTGCATCTTCAAATCTGCGTATTTTTTGCCATTACGTGCCGTCTTAATTTTCAGATCAGTCAGCAACAGCGTCATCCATACCTCCTGATTGACATATTCACGGGTCAACTGATTCAGTTTCAGCGTCAAGGAAATTTCTCCTCTCTCATGGCTTCTGTTTATTCTATCAATATCCTGCTGATATCATAGAGCAACTTTCATCTCAACAGACAACTCGATCAATCCATTGTGATTATTCTCGATAAAATGTTTAAGCCATTATTCTGTGGGTAATTTTATAATCGGTTCATTTTTATAATGGACAAATTCTAAGACTGATCCTGAAAGGGGAAATGATCATGAATCCAATGACGTCATCCAATCTAAAGTCCGCCTTTGGTGGAGAGAGCATGGCTCACATGCGTTACATCCAATGGGGAGAAGCCGCCAAGAAAGAAGGCTTTCCGAATGTGTGGAATCTGTTCAATGCCGTCTCCTATGCGGAACAAGTGCATGCCGGCAACCATTTTCGCGAGTTAAAAAAGGAAGTCGGTGAAGCCTCCGTCACTTCCGGTGCCGGGTTTGGCATGACCAACACAGCCGAAAATCTGCAGGGCGCCATCGAAGGGGAGAATTATGAAGTTGAGCAGATGTATCCCGCCTTTATTCAGGTAGCCAACATGCAGGAAGAAAAAGGCAGCATCCGCTCCTTCCAGTTCGCCCTGGAAGCAGAAAAAACCCATGCTTCCTTATTTGCTGAAGCTAAGGAGCGCGTTGAATCAGGGAAAGATTTTGATGAAAACCGCGTGCATGTCTGTGATATATGCGGCTATACCATTGCCGGCGGCACTGTTGAAGATGACTGCCCGATCTGCAAAGCTAAGCCCGAAATGTTTCGCTGTTTTGAGACAACAACATAAATTGCACCCTATCTGATGACCAATCCCTGCTCATATCTTACATGATGTGCAGGTGAAGGCCACAGCTTTACCTCATCTTTATGCCCTATGATACCCAAAAAACGCTGTCCTGGAGGAAATGTGACTCATCATTTCTTGTCAAAGTCGGCGTTTTATTTTGTTTTTGTTCCAATGCCTTCACCCATTTTAATCAGTGTCTCATACCCTTCTTCTGTATTGTTCAGTAAATCCAGGTCCAGTTCAACCTGGCCAGGTTGAATCAATAAGAGCACCGTGGAACCGCCAAACTGAAAATACCCTTTTTCAGTCCCTCTCATGACGGGTGCCTCCGGCAAAAAGGTCTGAACAATGCTACCCACCAGCGCTGCTCCCACCTCCACCATAACCATTTGACCAAAGTCAAGGCTGTCAATCGTCGTCAGGTGCCGTTTATTGCGACAATAAACCCGGTCCGTCATCATTAGTGATAAGGGATTTACCGAAAAATACCGCCCCTTGGCTACAACCGGCTCATGCGGAATTCCATCCACTGGAAAATGAAACCGGTGATAATCCGACGGATTTAGACGTATGATCACCGCACAGCCATTCTTATAGCGCTTTGCAGTTTCCGAATCACGAAGAAGCTCCGCCAGGGAAAACGATTTTCCCTTTATCTGCCATAGCTGGCCCGGATTAACGCTTTGATAAGCTAAAATCCTGCCGTCCGCCGGGGAGATCAGTCTGTCAGGATTGGCGGAGATGATTCTGGCTCCCGGTTTCAGTCTGCGTGCGAAAAAATCATTGAAAGAATGATACATTTCCGGTTTTTCCCTGTCCGCTTCTTCCAGATTGATCTCCATTTCCTGGATAAAATTGTTCAGCCGCCTCCGGCTAAAACGGGAATTCTGATAGAATCCCACCAATACTGATAAGATTTTTCGACTGCCCAGTAATCCGGTGAATGTTCTCCCGGCGGGTGTCTCGCAGCTCCACCTTAGCATTTTTTCTCCTGCAACCGGCTCTTCCATCAGCTGGCCTGTTTCTCTGACTTTGTAATGAATGGTCATCGCCATCCCATTCCTTTCCCGTTCATGTGCCTCTTCATTATAGCGAAATGATCCCTTAAAAACAATGTTTTGCACACCTTCTGATTTCGGGCATTCTCCGGATCAACGACACTATTTCTCAGTCCTTTCCATGAGGATAAATATCCTTCAGCAACGATTGCTCAATCTGTTGTAATGACTTTATTGCACATGGAAAGAGCTAGAATTTTCTTGCATTATTTCTTTCCGTCAAGTATAATTCAACTGATAGAACATCTGACACTGATCTGCCGATATTGTCGACATACCAGTTCTTTTTATGTGATAATCAGCGGTTTTATATCATGCCCGGCGAAAGCCGGTTGTCATAGATTGAAAGGGGGGATGTTGAAAAAAGAGTCAGTCAAGTCAATCGCGTTGCTTTTTTGATTAGTACAAACAATTAGTACAAACAAAGGGAGGATTTAATTTGAAAAAAAGTGTAGCGTTATTGTTAGCTCTGTTTATGTTACTCAGTTTGACCGCCTGTAGCAGCCCTGCTCCAGCAGCACCGGCAGAACCATCCGGTGAAGCGCCAACTGAAGCCCCGGCTGAAGAAGCAGCCTACAAAATCGGGATCATGACCGGTACCGTATCACAGGGTGAAGAAGAGTTCCGTGCCGCCGAAAACATGAAGGAAAAGTACGGCGACATGATCGTTCTTTCCACCTATCCCGACCGTTTCATGCAGGAGCAGGAAACCACCATCACCAACATGATGGCCATGGCTTCCGATCCTGATGTGAAAGCCATCGTCATGGTACAGGCTGTTCCAGGTGCCGCTGCAGCGGTTGCCCGGGCTCGCGAAATCAACCCTGACATCCTGTTTGTCCTGGGCGTTCCCGGTGAAGATCCGGATGTTATCGCTGACTACGGTGATGTCATCATGCAAACCAATGACCTGGCCCGCGGTGCCCAGATTGCTCAGCAGGCGAAGGATATGGGCGCAGAAGTGCTGGTCCACTACTCCTTCCCGCGTCACATGTCCTATGAAATGCTCGCAACCCGCCGTGACCTGATGAAAGCAGAAGCTGAAAAGATCGGTCTGATGTTTGTTGAAGAAGACGCTCCGGACCCAACCGGCGACGCCGGCGTACCTGGAACCCAGCAATTCATTATGGAAGACGTTCCACGCAAAGTGGCTGAATACGGCGTGAACACCGCTTTCTTTGGCACCAACTGCTCCATGATG
>JAWSUV010000058.1:0-11867 GCA_033549305.1 Bacillota bacterium
GTTGCCGAGTTCGACTACAAGGAAATCCTGGCCGACAAAGGCTTCGACATCCACAACATTAAGATCCTGGCCATCTGCTCCGGTCAGTACTCAGCCGAAATCCTGGCCCTGGATGACGAGCGCATGGTATCGCCCCTCATGCCCTGCCGCCTGGCCGTTTATGAAAAAAGTGACGGCAATACCTACATTGCCCGCCTCAACTCCGGTGAAGTCGCCCAGCCCTTTGGCGGTGTCATCGCCGAAACCATGATGGCCGTCGCCCTGGACACCGAAGCCATTGTGCAGGACCTGATTCAGTAAGCACCAAAATACCCCAGGAATGCACGTGAGCCTTGAACAGCTCGCTGCCTCCTGGGGTCTATTTTGATCAAAATTTCTTAATGCCAGTAAGCCAGGCTGATCAGCTGCTTCAGAATACGTGCCTGCTCCCGGCATCTTTCCAGGCTTTCCTCATCCAGATGGATGTTTTCAGGCGGCATCATATTCCGTGATTCCAGATGCCAGAGCAGGGTTTCAAACCGGGGGTTGTCAGCCGCAGCTTCCCGAAGATAGTAAAGCATTTCCTGGGTTTGCCGATAAAGCGGTGAGTTGTGAAGGCGTTCCTGGTGGTACGCCTGGGCATCAACCAGCAGGCAGACCGGGCCAATCACCCTGCGGCGTGAACCCTCCGTTGCCGGGTCCTGCATGTAATTATAAACACTTTCAGACAGAATCCGATACATGGTATTTCTCCTTGAAAGCCTACAGATTTCGGCGAAGCCCTTCCTTTTCCATTTCATGCAGTCGTTTTTCCAGCTCTTGCGCATGCTGCATGGGTTCACCTCCCAGCAAGTATCACTCGTACTATACCATAACAGGCAGTCCGCTTTACACCCAAATGAAACCGTCGGTTGTTCAAATACCCCGCGCCTTTCTACAACCTCCTGAAGCATCAAGAAAAGCCGGGTTCCCATCATGGAAACCCAGCTTTTTTCATTTCTCATGCAACATCATCCACAACTGCCAAGCGCCGCCGGCGTTATGGTGCCGGATAGGTGATGGTGACCCGCCGCTGTACCGGATCCCATTCCACCTGAGCCCCCAGCTGCTGGGCAATAAACTTCAGGGGCAGCATGGTGCGGCCCGGGGGCAGGACAACGGGGGTGACATTGGCATTGTTGGGGTCGATCATCTCTCCACTGCCATTGACTTCTGCCCGGTTCTGGCCGATCCACAGGTCGATCACCCGGGTTTGATGCGTGATCCGTACCCTTCTGGTTTCCGGATCCCATCCTACCGCGGCTCCCAGGGGTTCTGCCACGTACTTGATGGGCAGGACTGTCCGGCGTTCAAAAATGGTGGGGGCCGCGTCCATGGTGTTCAGGGCGCCATTGATGAAGTAATCGGGGTTGTCGATGTAAAAATGCATCACAATGGTTTCCCCCGCAGGAACAGAAGGCTCAGGAAGAGGAAACACGGGAATGGGTAGCTGTGGCAGGTGCGCAGCATGAATCTGGGCTGTGACTTCATTGGAGTAGCCGGACTTGCCAAAAATATTAAAAGCCTGCACCCGGTAGGTGTACGTCTTGCCAATGGAAACAGTCTCATCCGAAAAGGTGCTGACGTTTACTCCCGTCTCGCCAATTTTGTTGAAACTTCCCTCGCCCGTTTTGCGTTCAACGGTAAACCCCAGTTCTGTGGCGGACTTGTCGGTCCAGGCCAGCGAGATTTCATCAGCAGAGACCGATACCACTTCCAGGTCTTCAGGGGTTTTGGGCATGAACACGGACGGGTCGATAGGGGTCGGATCGATCAGAATGGGGTTGATGAGGTTGGGATCAATAGGTTCGATGGGGTCAATGGGGGTCGGGCTGATCACAATGGGATCAATGGGGTCAATGGGGTAGATGGGCTGAAGCGGCAGCGACGACAGTTTTTTAATACTGAATTCTCCTGACATGGTTGAATCCCCGCCGCCATCGCCGCCTTCATAGGTCAGAAGATAGATTCGTGAGCTGGTGGTGGGCAGATCCGGGACAACGAAAGTCAATTTTCCCGCTGTTGTGTTGCCGATGGTATACCCTAATCCATCAATGATTAAGGTGGCGTAGACGCGACTTCCCGTATGACCAGACCATTCCACCGTATAGTTGGCACCGATGATCAGGGTGTCCCCGGCAGCGGACTTGACAACTTTGAGGGTATCAGCGGATGCCTGAAGTGGTTGAAACAGGAACAGGATTAAAAAAAGAGACAGCACAAGGGTGAGGCTGTGTCCTTTCCTGAAACTCACTGACGGCATCTGCCACCAGCGACGTGTCATTCAGCAGATCGTACATCATGCCGGCAAACACGCGGGCGGCATACATCATGCCCTTGCTCCCCAGGGAGGAACCGGCAGATGCGGTGGCCTGCCATCTGTACGTACTACTTCTTCAAATGGAGATAAGGGAGTTGATGGTTCCGGCACAATTATTCCAAGCCGGGGGATCAACCGCCAGGGTTGTTCTGCGTTTCCATGAGAGGAAACGTCAGGGTAAAGGTGGTACCATGTCCCAGCTGGCTTTTCACGTCAATTTTACCTTGGTGAAGTTCTACCAACTGCTTAACAATAACCAAACCAAGCCCGCTGCCATGATGACTTGATGGGCTTTTTCTGTAGGTTCGACTCTGAAAGAAACGATCCCAGATATGGGGTAGGTCTTCGTTGGAGATGCCGACGCCTGTATCCTGGATGGACAAAACCACATCGGTGTCATTTAAGGAGATGTTCATAATAACTTCCCCGCTTTCCGTGGCATTCAGTGCATTGCTCACCAGGTTTTTAACTATTTGCTGCAGACGATCCAGGTCACCCAAAATGATGGCTTCGGAGGGTGATTCCTTCAGCGAAATTGTAGTGTTACGTGTCATTGCAAAACTATCCATGGAAACCATCACTTGACGCACGATGGGAACAAGATCCAAAGGTACCTTTTCTAAACTAATCACTCCACTTTCCAGGCGACTGAGCTGTAACAGATCATCCACCAGTCGATTAATGTGAAGCGTTTGAGAATAAATGATATCCAGGTACCGGTCCAACATTTCCTGGTCCTGAACAATGCCATCCTGAATAGCTTCCACATATCCCTGAACAGCGGTTAATGGTGTGCGCAGTTCATGAGATATCTCGGCAAAAAGACGGGTTCGTTCAGACTCTACACCCTTGTTTTCTTCTTGTATACGAGACATTTTAACGCTTAGTTTTCTAATTTGATCGGACAGATCCGCTAATTCTATTAGTGTATAAGGCTTTTTTCCGTTGGTATACTGCCCTGTGTTCAGTTCAACAACAGCGGTGGTTAATTCATTGATGGGACGGGACAGGTGCATGGCCTGGTGAAGGGATATGACCAACATCACAAGCATCATAAAGGCGCCTGCAGACATAATGTTAAACCTGTTTTGTGACAGGTTTCTGTTTAACCGGGCGGAGGTTGCCTCCAGCAGTATTCCATTCTGGATGTTTTCATCGCTTTCTCCCATGGGAACAACGCCGATATAAACTCGTTCATCAGAATCCCGGTTTGTAAAATGACCGGCATAGGTTTCTCCTTTAATAACAGCATCGATGTATTTTTGATCCACTTTTGTTCCCGGCACCACTTCCTGCTTTGCTGAGGTGGCCACCAAGTTTCCTTCCATATCAAAAACGGTGATACGGGCATCAAAAACATCTGCAAGGAATTTGATCAAGTCTTCCTGTCCTTCGGTCAAGGTGTTGCCATTGTCTGATGAAGGGGCCAGCCACTGCCAATCTTCACGTTGGAGCAACGCAAAATTTGAGCGGGTTGCCTTGCGGAGTAAATCCTGTTCAGCGTACTGGGAAACCATGCGATTGACCGATGAACTGTAGAGAGCGATAAACAGGGATAGGCAAACTATAAAACTGACCACATTAACTACGGTGATACGTGTATAGATGCTTTTGTTGATTAGAGAGGAAACACTTTCTTTAATGCTGTTGTACAGGAAAAAAAACAGTCCCATGATCCGCAGCAGCCAGCTTTGATTACGGTCCTTATCACTTTCCTGCGGACGCATGTAACCCCTCCTTTTCAATTGAAGTGGGCGAAAATCGATAACCTACGCCCCAAATGGTTGTAAGATAGTCGTGGTTTAAAGAGGATAGTTTTTGACGCAAGCGTCTGATATGAACATCAACAGTACGCTGATCACCAAAATAGTCATACCCCCAAACAGCGGTTAGAAGACTTTCCCGGCTGAAAACCCTTAAAGGGTTTTGCGACAAATAAAACAGCAAGTCGAATTCTTTTGGGGTCACATTGATATCAATCTCATTGACCATGACTTTTCTTGTATTGGGGTTTATTTCCAACCCGGGATACTTGATGGCTGATTCACCGGATGCTTCAGGCACTCTGGTTCGCCTGAGAACAGCTTTGATGCGTGCCATCAGTTCTCTGGGACTAAAAGGCTTTGCAATGTAATCATCGGCCCCCATTTCAAGCCCAAGCACTCTGTCTGCTTCCTCGCCTTTGGCAGTCAGCATAATAATCGGTACCATTCGTATATCCCTCAAATCACGGCACAATGAGATGCCGTCTCTTCCGGGAAGCATGATATCCAAGACGATAACATCAGGTTGCTCCTGATTAAAGGCGTCAACTGCCTGGTCACCGTGATCCACTGTAACAACCTGAAAACCTTCCCTTTCGGCATATACTTTCACCAGTTCCACAATATGTGGATCGTCGTCAACAACGAGAACTTTTATTAATGGCTGCATGATCACACCTCCGCGAAAGATTTATTCAACAAAGCAAACAAGTAAGCAGGTACAGGGTATCCTGAACAATCGAGTTTGTCAATTCCGGCACAATATTTATTCGTCACTAAAGCCTATCATTATAGATTACGTATTTTGTGTCTATTTAAGGGCCTTTTTTGACAATTTACTGGCAGAGGTAAAACTATTGTTAATAAATTTTCATCATTTAGCAACATCATTTAATGATTTTGAAAATCTACGGCAACAAGCGGTGTCTATACTAAGAACCAAGGCCGCCGGTGACGACTGCCGGCCCTTTCACATAGATGAGTCGTCATATAGAATATTTAAAATGATTGGAGGTGGTCAGAAAATGTTTTTGGTAACACAAGAAAAAATGATTCACAAAAACTGAATAATCCTTGGGAAAACATAAGATTAAATAATAAAAGGAGGAAGAAAAATGAAACGCAGACAAACGGAACACGAAGTGAAACAGAGTAACAAGGTAATGAAAGCATCTCTCGGATCAGTGCTTGCGGGTGCCATGGTGTTTTCAAGTTTTATTCCGACCAACGCACATATGATCGAGGAAAAAGCAGAAAAATACCTGGATGACCTGCAGCAAACACACATTGAAGAAAGTATTCATAAAGAATACGATTCCATCTTCATAACCGTGGAAACAGACGAAAGCGATATGACGGTCACGGAAAAAGTGTATCCCCCTGGCATTGCCAAAAAAGGCGGATTACCACTGGGCATCGCCAAAAAAGACTGGATTCCCAAGGGTGTAGAAGCAAGGTTTACAGGCCTGATTATTGAAGAAGAGAAAGAAGAAGCTGAAGAGAATGAAGAGGCTGAACAGGAAGAAAACAACGATATGTCTGAAGAAGAACAGGACAACCATGACAACGAAGCCCTTTATCTTGATGAGGATACAGATGATGACGATGTAATTCATCTGGACCCGGTCGATGATGACCCTGATGATGACCACGAGGAATCAAACGACGAAGAAGCTGCTGACGAAAACGATGAAATGACCGACGATGAAGAAGCAGTGGACGAAGACCCTGTTGATGAAGAGCAGGAAGAAGCAACAAACGACGAAGAAGCTGCTGACGACAATGATGAAATGACTGATGATGAAGAAGCAGTGGATGAAGGCCCTGTTGATGAAGAGCCCATCTTGGAAGAAGAACACCATGATGACGTTAAGTACCACTTTTTCGACAGTTTAATTCTGACCTACAACAAACTGTTGAACAGCTTTGACAGCCTTGTGGCAAGCTTCACCTCCTGGTGGGGATAGTCCCTGCATAGACAGCAAGAGAGCTCCTTACCGGGGAACATAAGCTCCGGGAGGAGCTTTTCACTTTCATCTGGGATTAAATAGACAGAAAAGGAGAATGTTTATGATATATGAAAGAAATAAGGTTGAAATCAATAAATCTCATTCCGTCTTGGGTACCATCATCGCCATTATGTTGTCGGTATCAAGTTTCATATCATATAATGTAATGGTTGTTGAACAGCAAATGGTTTCAATGGAGTCTGAACAGGAGATGATCCTTGAAGTTGCACATGAAGGAAAGGAAGCGAACATCGAGAAGATGGAAGCTGAGTGTATTGAGGAAATCACTGCCAGTTACCGAAGCCCCGACCAACAGGTTCAATCTGCTTCTGAGATCATTCGGATGTTTATTCGTCGATTAAACCGGTAAAAACAACCCCAATCCCTGCACAATGCCATGAATCAGATATAATGGCAAGGTGCTAAGGTTTGGGGTTCATTTGTACAGCATTTCCGATCGATTATTTAGTCTTGAGAGCTGTCAGAGGATAACAGCACCTTGTTGATGTTGCTGACTGCGATGAGCAGTTGTTCTTCCACCATAAATATGTCATGAAAGCCGAAGTGGATTTTCCGCCAGGGCAGACGGAAGTACGCAAATGGTCCATGCCGGCGAGATGATCGGTGCAACAGCTGAAGGAATAGGTTCAAAGAAGACTGTTGATATTGAAGCGGAACAAAAAAAGTGGGATATGTTCATTAATGACCTGGAAGCGAATGCGCCGCCAGCTCAGCCCCTCTCTGCAAAAAGGCTGACTCCCTTCAGCAGGTTACCAGCCTTTTTACTTTTCTGAGACTTCTTGTTCTCGGGTGCTTCTAGTAATTGGTGTCCTTGATCCGGAAATGGGATTTGGGATGCGCACAGGCCGGGCACAGGTCCGGCGGTGTGGTTCCCTTGGTCACCCAGCCGCAGTTGCCGCATTTCCATTCCTGCTCGTCTTCCCGCACAAAGACGGTTTTGTTAACCACTTTTTCATACAGGGCACGGAAACGGGCTTCATGGGCCTTTTCCGCCTCCATGATGGCTTCAAAGCTCTCCGCTACCTTGTCAAAGCCTTCCTTGCGAGCCACTCCGGCAAAGTCCGGGTACAGCTCGCCCCATTCCTCCAGCTCCCCGTCGGCGGAGGCCAGCAGGTTGTCGGCGGTGGTGGACAGAATGCCTGCCGGATAAGTGGCGGTGATTTCCACCATGCCTCCCTCCATGTGCTTGAAAAACTGCTTGGCATGCTGCCGCTCGTTGTCGGCGGTTTCGGTGAACAGCTCGGCAATCTGCACGTAGCCCTCATTCTTCGCAATTTTGGCGAAGTAGTCATAGCGGTTAGCCGCCTGAGACTCACCGGCAAACGCCTTTAATAAATTCTGCTCCGTTTGGGTTCCTTTTACTGACATCAATATGTACCTCCTTTGTAAGATGTTGCCAGGATGCAGAAAACATCCCTGGACCTGCAGTAAGTTTAACATGTTCATTCCAAATTTGCAATAATTACAATAACCGGACCCGGCACACCCCCCATAGTCTTTCTTCAGAAAAGCCGGCTCTGCTTTTTCATTCCAAAGCAGCCGTTTCTCCAGCCGCGCTCATATCCGGCCACAGCGCAAATCTTTCGTGTGTAACCCTCCCGGAAGGGGTATGGATTCTATAGAAGTCCCGGCCTTACATGAATACGGGCAGCCTGAAACCAAACCAGATGTAAAAAGGAGCGTGTCATCCCATGAACACTGAAAAAAAGAAGAAAGCGCCGTCCATCGACGCGTGGCTTGAAGAAGCCAAAGCAGCTCCGGAGGCTTCCCAGGTTGGAATGTTCCTGGTGCACAACGGCGTGGTGCGCGAAACACCAAAATCAATGGTGCGTGAGGGTATCGATGACGGAACGCGTGTCACAGGCATGATGTTTTCCTATGATGCCGCAAAAGTGGATGCTGCGGTGGCGGAAACCCTCAAAATGGCCGGTATCTTCTATGTAAAAGCATGGTTGAACGAAGGCAGCCTGGAGGTGGGTGACGACATCATGCTTGTCCTCATCGGCGGTGATATCCGGCCCAACGTGATCGACGCCCTTCAGCGCCTGGTCACCACCATCAAAACCAGATGCGTCATGGAAATCGAAGAAAAAGCATAAGGCAGGCAGGGCGAGAACGACACATGCCGCAAGAATCGACAAAAGAGTAGGCTGGTTCCTCACTGGGGAACCAGCCTATTTTCCTATGAATCAATTGCTGCGTTACTTCACCAGTATGTTCAGGCTCTTGGCATCTTCCAGCACCTCAATGCCGTAATTCACATTGCCGGGCAGCACCATCAGCTCCCCCTGGCTGAGAACCTGCTCATCCGCCTGGTGATAAACGATTTTCAGTTTGCCCTCGTATACATAAATCAGGCTGTCCTCTTCCTGGGACTCCTTGCTGATGCTTTCGCCTTTTGCATAGGCATAAAACCGGACATCGGTGTTTTCCGTGGCGCACACCGCTTTGCTGGCGATGGTATGGGGGCTGTTTTCAATCATTGCGCCAATGGCCACGGGGATGAACGGGTCAATATTCTTCATCACGTTCATGGTTATTGCTCCTTCCTGACCACCATCAAGAGCATTTTCATGTCTTCCTGCGCCACCACCTGGTGGGAGATGCCTGACGGCATGAGGATCAGCTGACCCTTGACGACTTCCTGGGTCTCCCCGCCAATGGTGACACTGGCCACCCCTTCATGAATGTAGAGCAGCGCGTCTCCGTTGGCCGTGTGGGGTCCCACCCCTTCGCCCTTGCCAAAGGCCAGCAGGGTAATGCCCACCCCTTTTTGCTGCGCCAGCGTCTTGCTTTCAATCTGGCCCGGCTTGCAGCTGACCATTTCGTCAAAGTCGATTGCTTTCGCCTGTTCAATGTTCTTGATGAATTCCATCTGAATCCTCCATTCATAGTGTAAGTTTGTCATGGTGTAACCTGACTACAGCATACCAAAAGAATTTTTCCGGGGCTGTGATTGAAATCACACAAAACCGGAACAGCTTCTGTCAAACGGTGCTTCCCTGTTTTTGGCGCTTCAGTGCTTGATTGAAGCGGGGCCGATCTTGGTATAAGCAGGATAAGCACCACAGTGTGTCCCAGAGGAGCTGAAGCTGTGAACCAGATGATTGTCAAAATGATCCAGGTCATGATCCTGCTGGCCGTCGGCCGAATGCTGAACCGGAAGGCCATTGTCAGTGACGAGGCCGTGGGCGGCATCCGCAAGCTGGTCATCAACCTCATGCCTTCTTCACATTCCTGGTGCTGCCGCCGCCCATGATCGTGCCCATGTTTGCCACCACTCTCCTGTCAAAAGAGCAGGGGGAGCTGGGCAGCAGTGCATTGGCCCTGCACACCCTCATCAGCATTGCCCTGTACATGGCCGTGGTCATCCTGCGTTTGCAGTTCTGACCACGGACTACGTGTCGGGGGCGTCTTCTGCGGACCAGATGGAGACCTGGTCCTGAATGGTGGCAATGGTGGCATGATCCCCTTTATGGAAGAATTCCCGGGTTTATGATATTGTATTGATGACAGATATCTGATACCCCGGACTGCTTCTGCGAATCATCAACAGGCTCAGCCGGATGCCGGCAGGCCGGTTGCCCTGGCCTTGGCAGATGACAAGTATGCAACGGTACAGATCGCCTTCAGAATCTGCGTCTCTTTTCAGTGCAGCACGAGCGAAATATCCTGAAAGAAGGTATCGGAATGAAACGCATCCTGCCCGTCCCTGCCCTCCTTGCTGCCCTCCTGCTCCTGGCCGGCTGTTCGGCTCCGCAGGCTCCCGCTGCCGCCAGCGAGCCCGCAGACCAGCCCGGACAGATCGCCAGACTGGAAACCGAAATCCAAACCCTCGAGCGGGACAACCTCTCCCTGCATCACCAGATCGACGGGTACAGCCGTGTGCTTCCCTACGTGATGGCCGACCCGCCCGATATGACGGTGAATGCAAGTGCGGATCTGGACGGAAACGGCCGTGAAGAATCCATCACGCTGCAGCTTTACAGCGGACATGACCTGTTCCTGGTAACCATCGACGAGCTGTCACTGATGGGAATGGGTTCCAACGTGGATTCGGAGATTCATCTGCTGGATCTGAACACGGATGACCCGTTCCTGGAAGTGGCGGTGGCTGAATCCGGCCCGTCAGACGACTATTTCACCACGTTCTATCGCTGGACGCCGGAGGAATTCCACACCATGGGCCGCGTCGGAGGCCGTCCGAGCGCCGGAATCACCCTTAACGGCGACGGCACCCTGACCGCCCAGACCCGCGGACAGGTCCTGCACACCTGGTTCTACGACCGTGACTACCGGATCAACCGCTTCGGCCGCCTGGAAAGCGTCCCCACAGGCTTCTACCCCATGGATACTCCAGTGACAGCCCTGGTGGACCTCACGCTGACGGCCGCGCCGGGCCGCGGTGAACCGATCGACGTGAAGGCCGGCGAATCCCTGGTCATCGAAGCCAGCGACGACATCTCCTTTCTTCAGATCCGTACCGGTGAGGGTCAAACCGGATACCTGGAGCTGGAAGGATTTGACCGGATCAAGGGCACGGACTACACAGGATCTGATGCCTTTGGAGGATTGAACTACGCTGATTAACCCGAAAGAAACGCCCCCAATGGAAATGCAGCGAAATAAATGATACACTGACGGTAATGATTAACTACATACGAGGAGAACAAATAGGGAGGGAATGCCATGAACATGTATACCTATCAGGACAGTCTGCCAAAGCTGCCGCTGCCGCCTCTTGAACAGACATGTGCAAAGCTGCTGGACTGGAGTCGTGTTTTTTTATCCGACAGTGAATTCAGCCAGACCCGGAAGGCGGTTGACCACTTTCAATCCCCGGAAGGATTCGGGCCGGTTCTCCAGCATCATCTGAATGATCTGGCCGTCAACCCAGCGTTTCAGAACTGGCTGGAACCCCTGTGGGCTGAATCCTATTTGCGCAACCCCTCCGGCCTCCCCCTGGGCAGCAATGTGGCCTACCTGCTGGACAAGCCCCCCGGGACGCAGGCGATGCCGCTGCCGGAATACCTCGCCGCTCTCATCGCCGCGTTATTTGAGTTTAACGCCCTGATTTTAAACGAAGCCCTGGACATTGACTACCAGGGCAAAAACCCCCTCTGCATGACACAGTATAAAACCCTGTTCAGCACCACCCGGATTCCCGGTGAAACCGAAGATGCCTACGTGATTAAACCCGATACCTCCCATGTGATGCTGATCCACCGGGGGCATTACTACCGGCTGGATGTGATGGATGATAACGGACAACTGCTGAGCCCTGCCCGTCTGCTGCAAGCCATCCAGGCCATTCTAACAGCGCCCAAAACCGTCAACTCCCTGGCTGTTGGCTCCCTGACCACTCTGCCGCGAAAGGAATGGGCGCACCTCAGAAACCATTTAGCCGCCCTTACCCCGGAAAATGCCCATGGCCTCCGGGAGGTTGAAACCGCCCTGGCAGTCTTTGTGGTGGACGATCCCCGCCCGCTCAACGAGGCGCAGCAGTTTAAAGAACTGCTGGTGGGCGAGTCCTGGAACCGCTGGTACGACAAGTCCCTTCAGTTTATCGTCAGTGAAACGGGGGAGTGGGGCATCAACTATGAGCATTCCGGTGTTGACGGCACCACCCTGGGACGGATGATTTCCTTCCTGTTCCGGCAGATGGCGCCCTTCCAAAGCACCGCCGGCGGAGAGGCCCCTCCCGTCCAGGAAATCACCTTTTTCCTGGATGATCAC
>JAWSUV010000058.1:11877-15632 GCA_033549305.1 Bacillota bacterium
GAAGGCAGCCATCAGCGCAGCCGCTGGCGACATCCGGAAGGCTGCCGACCACCTTTCCCTGGAGGTAATGGTTTTCGACGCCTTCGGCAAGGATCACATCAAGCGCCTGGGGGTCAGCCCCGACAGCTTTGTGCAAATCGGCCTCCAGCTGGCCCAGAAACGCACCTTTGATCAGGCATTCAATGCCTATGAGTCGGTGATGACCAAGCAGTTTCGCGGCGGCAGAACCGAAACCATGCGGCCGGTGACCCCGGCGTCCCTGGCGTTTGTGGAAAACCCCGCCTACGACCGCTTAAAAACCGCCTCCCTGCAGCATGTTGCCCGCATTAACGAATGCAAAAACGGGCAGGGCATTGACCGGCACCTGTACGGCCTGAAGAAAATCCATGAAAACCAGTTCCCCGGAAAAGAACTGCCGGCGCTGTTTTCCTCCCCCGGCTACCGGGCCATTACCACTAATTCCTTTTCCACCAGCACCAGCAATGTCCAAGGAATGCGCTACGCAGGATATGCCCCTGCCGTTCAGGACGGCTTCGCTTTCCGGTACCAGTTTTTGCCCGACCGGCTGCATTTTTTCCTTTCCTGCTACCATCACCGGGCAGAAGACCTGGAGCGCCTGAAAACCTCTTTGACCGAATCGATGGAGGAGATGGGCCGCTTCGCCGACGCATAACGCCGCACAGCAAAAAGAACGCCGGATGCACTATCCATTCGGCGTTCTTTTTATAGAATGACAAGCTAGTTCCATTCAGAGAAACACTGCAATCCTTCCTCAAGATAATGCAGAAGCTGGATGCCTTTCTCCCGGTGAACCCGGTGCGTGGAGAGAGTCACATGGAGGCTGTCATCCCGGATGACATACCCAATGCCATAGCCGTCATCCGTGACAGGCCCAAACCCGAAAAGGCTGATGCTGCCGGACCCGGCGCCGCTGGTGCTGATGAAGTCGTGGGTCAGCTGCCGGTACCCCGGCGAGTCAAACAGCGCCGGCCGTTGATCAATCCCCAGTGAAGCACCCTGTTCTTCATACACGCTGCGAAGGGCGAACAGGTGGCGTTCAATCCCCAGGCCTTCCCGGCACTGCCTGATCCGCTCCGTGTGGGCCCGCTGCGCCTCCAGAAACAGAGGCTTCAGTTCCGCGGCGGAAATTTTTTCAGCGCAAACGGCCCGGACAAATCGGAGTGTCTCCGGGTGAACCGCCCGGGCGCACTCGGTTCTCCCCTGTGAAAAGTGGCGCATGGAAACCGATTCGTAGGTGCTCCTGAGTTGTCCAAAAGTCCTGTACTGGGCCAGCTGCAGGGCCGCCTGAAAAAAGGCGTCCGGACTCATGCCCCACTGCTTGATCTGTTCTTTTCCGTAGCGACGGAAATCCAGGTGGTCCACATAAAGGCTGTCTGCCACGGCCTGGTGATCGGCCAGCAGGCGCCCAAGTGCCGTCCGGATTTCCTCCGAGAGGTTCCACGCCAGTTCCTCCG
Organism: Bacillota bacterium; assembly: GCA_033549305.1. Taxonomy (GTDB): domain Bacteria; phylum Bacillota; class Clostridia; order Peptostreptococcales; family Tindalliaceae; genus Anoxynatronum. The sequence goes on from JAWSUV010000058.1 coordinate 13,353, forward strand.
GCATCGCGGCTGCTGCAGGGGCTGCCACCGCTGGTCCTTCCGCGGCAAGGCGGTCAACCACACGGTTCAGCAGATGAAACCACGGTGTCCCGTCCACAGCGGTATGCTCGCCGTTAAACCCAATCTCCAGGTTTTCTGTCAGCATGATCTGACAGCTCTTATCAAAATAGCGGTTCCGGCCGGTCGAGAGCAGCATCCTTTTCTGAAGTGCCTGCCGGTCTTCCGTTTTGGGGTCGATGCACAGCACAAACAATGCCGTCCGGATCACCTCCAGGCTTTGCTGGTTCACCGGATTCTGAGCGATGGCTTCATACATCTGTGCCGCATCGTCCCGGCACGCCGTCGTCAACACCCCCACACCAGGCCCCTGATCAGGCCGCGCATTATTCATCAGACGCTGGATCTGTGACGCGAGATGATCGGTGGAAAGCGGATGTCCCTGCCCGTCGGTCACCTTCACCTGAAACAGGCGGTCCCTGTAAAAAACAACCACATGGTGGGGATCAGCCGGCGGATAGACCCTGTAGCAGTCCTTCTGCGGCAGGGGCAGACGCACCGCCTTGAACATCCGGTCATACTGGCTCATGCACAGCGGCCGGCCGTCCAACCGTTCCACCGGCAGCCGGCGGGACACCACGTCCAGGTATTCCCGCGTCAGCGCATCAAGCAGCCCGGCAGCCAGCGTCGCCACCGTATGCCGGGCAGCAAACCGGTGATTGTCAAGCACCACATAATAGTTCAGGCTGCCCGCCAGCCGGCCCCGGTATGCCAGGTACTGCTCATGCCACAAAGGGGTCAGCCAGTGACTGTTTTGCCGGCGGGAAATGTCGATCAGTTTCTGCTGCAGTTTTTCCCCGTCACCCGCCGGCTGCAAAAAATCATGCAATGACTGCCGGCTCACCAAAAATGCATCCTCCTCCACCAGCGGTCTGATCCAGTGGAGAAATGCGTTTAGATGATCCAGCGGCGGGAGGGGCCACTCACCTGGACGGTCCGGAGGATGTAACAGAAAAACCCCGCCTTTCAGTGGAAGACTCGGCCCGATTTATTGTGACAGTCCGTTGGCCACCAGGAATTCCTTGGCCACATCATAGGGATCCGCATTTTCTGCGTCAACCCGGTAGTTCATGTCAATCATCGTCTCATTATCAATCAGCCCTTCCAGGCTGAGCAGCAGTTCTTCCAGGTTGGGAGCCGTTTCGGCATACTCTTCAAACAGGGTGTCCCTGTGAATGAATGCCGCATAGTACTGCGGAAAGAAACGCTCGTCGTCTTCCAGAATGGCCAGATCAAACTTCTTGTTCAGCCCGTCGGTGGAGTACACCATGGTGACATCCGCATTGCCGCTGTCCATGGCGGCAAATTTCAGCCCCATGTCAATGGAGTTGCTGTCTTTCCACTCAATGCCGTAGCGTTCATTGAAGGGGATAAAGCGCATCGTGCCCAGATCGTCGAAAAACTCATGCTCCGCCACAAACACCATGTCTCCGGTATAGGGAACCAGCTCACTGATGGTGGTGATGCCGTGTTCCTGGGCAAAGTCCTGCTGAATGGCGATGGCATACGTGTTCTCAAAACCAAACTGTCCTGTCAGGGTCAGGCCCTTGTCTTCAACGCCTTTGGCTTTGCTGAACTCATAAAGATCTTCGCCTTCGGGCACATCACTGGGGTCATAGCCCAGAATCGTTGTCAACAGCGTGCCGTCATAGCTGACGTACAAATCCACTTCATCGGAAATCACCGCATTCGAAGCGGCCACCGTGTTCATGGATTCATGGAACGAAACCGATAAATCCGTGTTTTCCTCAATGAGAATCCCTGCCATCTGCATGAGAATGTCAATCTCCGAAAACTGTCCCTCCAGCAGCACAATTTCCGTGGCATCATCCGAACCGCCGGCACACCCGGCCAGGGCCGCCATCACCAGCACTGCTGCCAGCATCAATGAAAGTTTCTTCCTGCTGATTACCATGTGTATCTCCTCCTTTGTTTTTTGCAGCCCCATTATCTGGACTGCAGTCTCTTTTCAATATAACTCATGCCAAAATCAAAAAACATGGCCATACCCATCAACGTAAACGTCGCCTGCATCAGCGTGCGCATGTCCTGAATCAGAATCGCCCGGTTAATGGTGGAACCAAGGCCGCCCCCGCCGACCACCGCCCCAAACACGGCGATGCCGATGGAGGTCACCACCGCGATCCGGATGCCGGTGAAAATGATGGGAAACGCCAATGGCAGTTCGATCTTCAACAGGCGCTGCCACTTGGTCATCCCCAT
>JAWSUV010000059.1:0-10268 GCA_033549305.1 Bacillota bacterium
AGCCCGTCATTATTTCACCAACTTTCCGGTGCGTGTGGCGGCAAAGACCGGAACAGCCCAGCGGGAAGGTAAAATCCCGCCTTCTGACGAGGTGATCTATCTGTTAAGCCACCTTCGTTCATTTGGCGTGTCAGAGGAAGCCGTTCACGAAGAAACACAGCTGATCATGACAGAAAACAGGGATAACCATTTGTTCCAGGATGAAGGATATGCTATGCGGGAAGCCATTAAGAAACTGAATCCGGCTGTCAGGAACAGCGATCTGGATCAGTTTAAGGAAGATTACGATAACTTTTCCTGGTTTACCGGATTCGCGCCCTACGATGATCCTCAAATTGCCGTTTCCGTCTTGATTTTCCAGGGTGGTTCCGGCGGCTACGGTGCACCGTTGTTCAGAGAAGTGGTGGCGGAATATCTGGGATTGAATCAGACAGTTTCTGACAAACCAAACTTATTTAATAGTTTTCAGACAGATTGATTATGTGATAAGATAACTTCTATAAGCAGCAGAAGCTCAGGATCAAAACAAAGGGGGTGCAGATGTTGCCGGAAGAAAATGGAGCCGTCGAGTTTAAAGGAACCGGCCTGGGGTTAACCATCAAAGTTCATCTTTACCATGACAGCCACTCAATCAGAGAATTAATCCAACGCCGGATTGACGAAAATCCATCGTTTTATCAGGGAGCAACACTGGCAGGAATTACCTGTGAAGCACTCTCGGAATCAACAAGACATGAGCTGGAAAACTGGTTATCGGAAGAGTATAGGATGGTAGTGAACAGGAACCAGCCTGCAGTGAAAGAACCTGTCCGAAAAAAGGAATCGAAGCGTCGGGAGCCGGATCCTTCCATCACGGCAAAAAGCGGCCAGATTTATGACACAAAATTTGTCGAAGGCACGCTGCGATCCGGTCAAAAAGTTGAACACCCTGGTGATGTGGTCGTGATCGGCGATGTCAACCCAGGTGCTGAAATCTCGGCTGGCGGCAACATTGTGGTGATGGGTATCTTAAGAGGCATTGCACATGCAGGCCTGAATGGAACAGAAGGCGCTTTTGTGGCTGCTCTGGTTTTACAACCGACCCAGCTCCGCATTCATCAGACCATTTCCAGATCTCCAGATGAAGGCAGTGAAAAATCCCGAAACCCTGAAATTGCAAAACTAAGAGATAAGATGATCTGTGTTGAACCGTTTTCTGTCAGAGGCTAAAAGAATGAGTAGGAGGGAAGTTAATGGGTGAAGTATTGGTCATAACGTCCGGTAAAGGTGGCGTTGGAAAAACCACGGCCACTGCGAATCTGGGTACCGGACTGGCTCAATTAGGCAAAAAAGTGGTGGTCATCGATGCGGATATCGGCTTGCGCAACCTGGATGTAGTGATGGGACTTGAAAACCGGATTGTATACGATTTGGTGGATGTCATTGAAGGCACCTGCCGATTAAAGCAGGCGCTGATCAAAGATAAACGGCATCCGGACTTATTTCTACTGCCTGCAGCTCAAACACGTGATAAAAATGCCATTTCTCCGGAGCAAATGATTAACCTGCACGCAGAATTGCAGGAAATATTTGATTACATTCTGGTTGACTGTCCTGCCGGGATTGAACAGGGGTTTCGGAATGCGATTGCAGGCGCTCATAAGGCTATAGTGGTCACCACCCCTGAAATTTCTGCTGTTCGAGATGCGGACAGAATCATTGGATTGTTGGAAGCGGCAGAACTCAGAAACCCGACACTGATCATTAATCGGGTGAAAGTGGACATGGTAAAACGCGGTGATATGATGAACATTGAGGATATGCTGGATATTTTGGCCATCGATTTGCTGGGTGTTGTACCGGATGATCAGGCAATTGTGATTTCCACCAACCGGGGTGAGCCCGTTGTGGACGGTTCAAACTCACAGGCAGGCCACGCTTTTCGAAATATTGCCAGGCGCATTACCGGTGAAGAAGTGCCATTCTTAAACCTTGAACTCCAGGATAATATGCTTTCTCGATTGAAAAGAATACTGGGGTTTGCCAAATAACGCTTTAGAAAGGGGGATGGGGAATGGATTTTTTTAAATTTTTTATGGGTGAAAGTAAAAAAAGTAAAAATGTCGCTAAGGAACGCTTAAAATTAGTGTTGGTTCATGACCGTGCGGACTGTTCCCAGGACTTTCTGGATGCCATAAAAGGTGATCTGATCAGAGTGATTTCTGATTATATGGTGATTGATGAGAGAGGCTTGGATATCCGAATGACCCGTACCAAACGTGATACAGACGATACCATGGTACCCGCATTGGTTGCCAATATTCCGATCAAGCAAATGAAGGACAGGAAGCGATAACGAACAGGAGAAGGTCATGAATATTGCACTGATCGCGCACGACAAGAAGAAAGACCAGATGGTTCATTTTGCCATTGCTTACGAACAGATTCTGGCACAGCATACTTTATTCGCTACCGGTACTACCGGACTCCGGGTAAAGGAATCAACGGGGTTGGCGCTTCATCGGTTTTTATCCGGACCCATTGGCGGGGACCAGCAGATTGGGGCAGAAATTGCCAATGATCGGATGGACCTGGTCATATTTTTACGCGATCCGCTGACAGCACAACCTCATGAACCGGATATTCAGGCGCTGCTGCGTTTATGTGATGTTCATTTAATTCCGGTGGCCACCAATATCGCCAGCGCTGAAATAATGTTAAAGGCTCTGCAACGGGGAGATTTCAGCTGGCGAAAACATGTCAGAAAACCGGAATAAACATGATCCATGCAGGTGCTCAGAAAAGACTATTGTCACAATGGTCTTTTTATTAATGGAGGAAACCATGACAATGCTAAACATCAATGCTTTACTGTCCACAGTGGAAAAACCTGCCCGCTATATCGGCAATGAGATTAACAGTATTCAAAAAAGTATTCAGCGAGACACGATCCGGTTTGCCTGGTGTTTTCCCGACATGTATGAAATTGGGATGAGTCATCTGGGTAGTCTGATCATGTATCACTTACTGAATGAAGAGATGGATATTTTCTGTGAACGTTGTTACACCCCTGCTCCGGACATGGAAAGGGCAATGAAAGAAGCCGACATCCCCTTGTTCAGCCTTGAAACCAAATCTCCCCTTAATGAATTTGATTTTGTCGGATTTACCCTGCAGTATGAACTGAGTTACACCAACATTCTGCATATGTTGACCCTTTCAGGCATTCCTCTTCTGTCAGCAGACCGAAAAGACACGGATCCACTGGTGATCATGGGCGGCCCCTGTGCCTACAACCCGGAACCCTTGGCAGCCGTGGCTGATCTGATTATCATAGGAGAAGCCGAAGAAGTCATTCTGGAAGTGATGGACTGCCATCGTCGACACCGTGATAATAAACTCGCCTTTTTGAAAGCCGCTGCCAGTCTTCAGGGGGTTTACGTACCTGCATTCTATGAAGTGACATATCGTCCAGACGGAACGATTGAATCAATCAAGGCAACGGAATCAACTGCTCCTGAAAAAGTGACCAAGCGGATTATTCGAGATCTCGACACTGCCTATTTTCCGGAAAAGCCGTTGATGCCCTTTTTGAATGTGGTACATGACCGTGCCACGGTGGAGCTTTTCCGCGGGTGCATCCGCGGCTGCCGTTTTTGCCAGGCAGGCATCATTTATCGGCCTGCCAGGGAAAAGAAACCGGCCACCGTTGCCGAATCAGCCAGAAATATTATCCAAAACACCGGCTACGAGGAACTGTCACTCACTTCCTTAAGCACAAGTGATTACAGCCACCTGAAGGAACTAACCCACAATCTGACGGAATCTTTTTCAGACAAACAGGTAGGGCTTTCCCTGCCGTCTCTGCGCCTTGACAGTATAACGATCGAAATTCTGAAAGAAATTCAGAAGGTCCGTAAATCCGGGCTGACTTTTGCGCCTGAAGCCGGCAGCCAGCGACTAAGGGATGTCATTAACAAAGGGATCACCGAGGAAGATCTGCTTACCGCTGTGAAAAGTGCCTATGAAGCAGGCTGGAGCCAGGTGAAGCTTTACTTTATGATCGGACTGCCCACGGAAACAGAAGCCGATGTGGAAGCCATTTATCATCTGGTTTCCAAACTGGATCATGAAGTTTATCAAAAACGTGATAACCAGTACACGCATCCGCTGAAAATCGGTGTCAGTATTTCCAATTTTGTGCCCAAACCCTTTACACCTTTTCAGTGGGTGCCTCAGGACACCAGAGAGCAGTTTCAACACAAACATCAATTGCTGAAAGATCGGTTTCGATCCCGGCGATCCATCCAGTTCAGCTATCATGATGCTGATACAAGCCTGCTGGAAGGTGTCTTTGCCCGGGGAGACCGGCGGTTGGCTCCCGTACTGCTGAAAGCGTATGCGAAAGGCTGCCGGTTTGATGGATGGGCCGAACACTTTAACATGGATAAGTGGCTGGAAGCCTTCGCGGAATGCGGGATTGATCCTGATTTTTACACGTCCAGGAAACGCAGAGATGATGAACGTTTCCCCTGGGAACACATTGATGCCCAGGTAACCCGGTCATTTCTGTTCAACGAGTATCAAAAATCAGCCGAAGGAATGACCACACCACACTGCCGTTCACAGTGCAGCGCCTGCGGATACCATCAAACGGGAGCAGGTGGTGACTGCCCATGATGATTCGAGCAAAATACACAAAAACCGGCCACCTGGTCTACCTGTCACACCTGGATCTGGTGCGCCTGTTTGAACGCGCTTTTCGGCGAGCCTCCATTCCGCTGGCCTTTACCCAGGGATTCAACCCGCATCCGATAATCGCCTTCGCAGCGCCTCTCAGTGTGGGAATCAGCAGTACGTCTGAGTATGTGGAAGTGGTGTTGTCAGAAGCCATGGATCCCACTGTTTTTATAGCGCGGATGAACGATACCCTGCCGAATGATATCCGTATACTGGCTGCCGTACAAAAGGATGAAAAGACAACGCTTTCATTGATGCAGGAAGCCGCATTGATGGATTACCGTCTCTCTTTCAGGCTGGAAAACCCAGTCCCGGACCAGAAGCTGGAAGAACTGATCAACCGGTTTCTCAGCCAGGACCAGGTCATTATTTTAAAAAAAGGCAAACCGCTGAAAGGGAAGAATCGTTATGGCAAGACGTCAAAACAAAAGCCGGTGGATGTCCTGCCGCTCATTAAATCTTTTCAGCTGGTTAACAATGAGACGGATTTGACTGAAATTCAATTATCCATCCAAGTGATCAATCAGGAGACTGTCAAACCAATTCTGATTCTGGAAAAATGGCTGGGGGAAAACAACCTTACCATCCGGAAAGAGACGCTGCTGATTGAACGCCGTGAAATCTACAGACTGGATCCGCAGCAGAAGTATGTGTCCATGATTTCGTAGGTCAGGTGATTGGAAAGCAGGGGATCGAATGAACCAGATTATTGCAGATGTCGGTTATTATGAAACGCGGGCGGCGGTGATGGAAGATAACCGCCTTATCGAACTGCACTTCGAAAGACGCAAACAAACCAGCCTGGTGAATAATATCTATCTGGGAAAAATTGTCAATCGCCTGCCGGGGTTGCAGACCTTTTTCGTGGATATTGGGTACGATAAAAATGTCTTTGTTTACAAAGACCAACTGACAATTCCCTTTGATACCCTTGAAGTGGGAGACTCACTGCTGATTCAAATCACAAAGGATGCGATGGATGACAAAGGTCCCAAAGCGACCATGAACCTTTCTCTGCCTGGAAAGTACCTGGTGATGCTGCCGCAGACACCCCATGTGGGTATTTCCAACAAAATCACGTTACGGGATGAAAGACGCCGTTTGCAGGAGTGGGCTTCCTCACTGAACAAGTCAGGGCATGGTGTGATTGTCCGGACAGAAGCCGCCGGACAGGATGAGCATGCACTTATAAAGGATTGGCAGTATTTAATCTCTCTATGGGGCCAAGTGGTTGAAAAACAGCATCATGCATCAAAAGGAATCCCCCTTTATCGTGAGCACGCGCTGCTTCCCCGTCTGTTGCGGGATGCAGCCAACCGCGAAACAACCCTGTTTCTGGTTAATGATGCCGCTGAAGCTGAAACCCTGCGCCACCTGTGCCGTCAAACCATGCCGGATCATCCCTTATTAATCCGGGAAGCAGACGCCAATTCAAACCCCTTTGTGGACTATCATGTGGTAGCGGAATGGGAGCGGGCAATGAAACCCGTTATTCCACTTAAGAGCGGCGGATCGCTGGTGATTCACCATACGGAAGCGCTGACCTCGATCGATGTTAATACAGGCCGCTTTAAGGGAAACAGTGGTTTTCAGGAATCTGCCCGGAACATGAATCTGGAAGCCGCGGCTGAAATTGGCCGGCAGCTGCGCCTCAGGGATATTGGCGGAATTATTATCATTGACTTCATTGACATGAAAAAACCCGCGGATCAGCAACTGGTGGTACAGGCGCTGAATGACTCATTAAAGCAGGATCGTCAAAAAAGTGTGGTTCTTGGAATGACGCGTCTGGGGCTGGTGGAAATGACACGCAAACGCACCCGTGAGAAGGTTGAAACACTGTTTAACACGCCATGTCCCTGTTGCCAGGGCAGTGGTGCCATCCGTTCCATCTACTGGAGTATGTATGAGATAGAATCAGTGTTGCGGCGTTTGGAAAAACAGCGTGAGATCACATCAGTGCTGCTGAAAATACACCCTGACCGTTATCAGCAGTTTTCCGCTGCAGAAATTGACTTGAAAGCGATGGTGGAGCGTTACCATCTAACCATGTACCTAATGCTTCAACCGATATTATCTCTGGATTCACACCAGCTCATTGGAGCTTCGGATGAAGAAAGCATTCTTAAAGCCATGCAACGCGAAACTGAGATAACTACCGTTTAAATGAATTGACAGAGTTCGTAATGAGTGGTATAATTTCTTTTTGTAGAAGCCGCACAATTCAGGTTTTAAAACTTCGGTACCTGCATTTGGCGAGACTGGGATGAGGAGGTGTAACGATGTACGCAATCGTTGAAACAGGTGGTAAACAGTACCGTATTGAAGAAGGATCAACTGTTTTTGTTGAAAAGCTTCACGTTAATGAAGGCGAAAAAGTGGTTCTTGATCATGTACTGGCAGTATCTAAAGAAGGTTCCTTAACCGTAGGCGAGCCTTTTGTGTCAGGCGCTTCGGTGGAAGCCACTGTACTGGAAAACGGAAAATCTGACAAAGTGATTGTTTTCAAATTCAAACGTAAGAAAGATTACCGTCGTAAACAGGGACACAGACAGCCATACACAAAGCTGAAAATCGAAAGCATTCAGGCATAGGATAAACAATGATTAAAATTCGTATTGAACGCGACCAGCGAAATGAAATTCAGGCTTACACGGTCACCGGCCATGCCATGACAGCTCCCCACGGACAGGATGTTGTCTGTGCAGCAGTGTCTGCACTGGCCCAGACAACCATTCTGGGATTTTATGAGGTGCTGGAACAAAAGCCTGACTATGAGATTGCAGAAGGCAGACTGGAATGCCGGATGATGGATTCACTGGATGAGAAGCAACGAAGAGAAGCAGCGATTCTATTAAAAACCATGCTGGCTGGATTTCGAAATATCCAGCAGCAATACCCACAAGTCATTGCCATTGAAGATGAGGAGGTGTAGCAATGATGTTCAAATTGAATTTACAGCTGTTCGCGAGCAAAAAAGGTGTTGGTTCCTCCAGAAACGGACGGGACAGCGCTGCCAAAAGACTGGGAACGAAAAAAGGTGACGGTCAGCTTGTGACTGCCGGCAATATCCTGGTACGTCAACGTGGGACCAAAATTCATCCCGGCCATAACGTAGGCAAAGGCGGCGATGATACGTTATTTGCCCTGATCGACGGAATCGTGAAATTCGAGCGAAAAGATAAAAAAAGGAAGCAGGTTAGTATTTACACTGCTGAGTCCCTGCAAGTACAGTAAAATTTCAGCCGCCTGAGAGGCGGCTTTTTATTTAGTGAGCGGTATTCAGAAAGCAGGTGTCCAACATGTTTGTAGATCAGGCGGCAATATCACTGAAAGCAGGTGACGGCGGCAACGGCAGCGTGGCCTTCCGACGGGAAACCTATGTTCCGGATGGCGGCCCTTCCGGTGGTGACGGCGGAAAAGGCGGCGATGTCTTGATTAAGGCTGATGCCAATCTGCGTACGTTAATGGATTTTCGGTATAAACGTCATTATCAGGCTGAAAAGGGAGAAGACGGCAAAAATAAGAATATGTTTGGAAAGCAGGGAGAAAACCTGGTCTTGCTGGTTCCCTGCGGCACGCTGGTAATGGATAAAGAGACAGGGGAAGTGATTGCTGATCTGGTGAATCCCGGAGATGTTTTTCTGGCAGCCCGTGGCGGCAAAGGCGGCAAAGGCAATGCCCGCTATAAGACAGCCACCCGTCAGGCACCACAGTTTGCCCAGGCAGGTGAACAGGGTGAAGAGCTGGAAGTGCTGCTGGAACTGAAGCTGATCGCGGATATCGGCCTTCTGGGCTTTCCCAATGTAGGCAAATCAACTCTTTTATCCATGATTTCCGAAGCCCGGCCAAAGATTGCAAACTACCATTTCACCACTCTTACACCCAATTTGGGTGTTGTCCAGGCTAAAAACGGAGACAGCTTTGTTGTCGCCGATATTCCCGGATTGATTGAAGGAGCGCATGAAGGAGTAGGTCTGGGACTTGAATTTTTGCGTCATGTAGAAAGAACCAAAGTGCTTATCCATGTCATTGATGCTGCCAGACTTGAAGGCAGGGATCCGATGGATGATTTTGAGACACTAAACAGGGAACTTGTCATGTACGAAGCTTCCATGGAAAGAAAGCCACAGATTGTGGCAGCCAACAAAGCCGATTTACTGTTTGACAAGGAACAGCTAACTCAATTGGAAGCATCCTTTCGGGTGAAAGGCATTCCTTTTTACATCATTTCCGCCGCCACCGGGGAAGGAATCAACCAGTTAATGCTGGCTGCCGGCGACCTGTTAAAGCAGGAAGAAGTGCGCCTGCAGGCGTTGATGCCCGAAGAGAATGCCTCCACGGAAGAAAGAGTGATTACGCTGCCAAAAGCAGCATCTTCCCGTTTTGAGATAGTGAAAGAAGACGACGAATATGTGATATCGGGAGACTTGGTGCGGAAATTGATTTATCAGCTGAATATGGAAAGCATGGATTCATTGCTTCATTTTTACCGAGTCCTTGATAAGCACGGAGTGATTAAGAAATTAAAGCAGATGGGTGTTCAGGAAGGCGATACGGTTCGGATTATGGAAGTAGAATTTGAATTTACGGAGGAATTCGACCCGCGGGATCGATAATCAACCGGTGAGGTGACGGTTCACATGGCAGAAAGAAGACAAAAACAGCGCATTGGTTTACTGGGCGGTACCTTCGACCCCATCCATTACGGTCATTTGACCATCGCCCAGCTTGCGCTGGAATCCTGCCGGCTGGATCAACTGATTTTTATTCCGGCCGGAGAACCGCCGCACAAGAGCAAAAAAACGATTACCGCTGCTGTTCACCGCTTGCGAATGGTGGAACTGGCCTTGAAGCCACATCCGCAGTTTGGTCTGAATGATGTTGAAATGCGTCAGGAAAAACCCAGTTACAGCATTAATCTGCTGGCCTATTTTCAGGATCTTTACCCGACTGCCGGGCTATACCTGATTATGGGTGCGGATTCACTGATGGAGCTGGAAACATGGTATGAATATCAAAAACTGTTATCCCAGACACATCTGATCGTTATGAAAAGGGGCGGTATTCCTGTCCAGAAGCTGAAAGACAAGATTACTCACTTCGTGCACTCTTACGGCGCGCAGATCCATGTGGCGACTTCCATGCAACTGAATATTTCATCTTCGCAGATACGCGATCTGGTGCGTCAGCACCAGTCCATCCGGTATTTCACCCCTGCACCGGTACAACAGTATATTGATTCACACCACCTTTACCAGAAGCAGGTGAAAACAAATGACTAAGATCATTGATCAGCGACTCCTTGAACAGATAGACACATCGCTAATTAAGCAGATTAAAAAAAGCCGTTACCGGCATACCCAGGGGGTGATGACTGCCGCACTGCATCTGGCGGAGCGGTATGGTGCAGATCGGCAGAAGACTGCCGCAGCTGCCTTGTTTCATGATTATGCGAAGGACTTCAGCAGGGACAAATTGTTTCAGCTGGTATCACACTATCAGCTGAAAGTTGACCCTGTCATGGCACAGGCTTATCAAATTCTCCA
>JAWSUV010000059.1:10278-15550 GCA_033549305.1 Bacillota bacterium
CATGAATTTGGCATCGAAGACCCTGAAATCCTTCAGGCCATAGAAAACCACACCACAGGCCGGAAAAACATGGGCATAATTGAAAAAATCATCTATTTGGCTGATTTTATTGAACCTGGAAGGAGCTATCCGGGTGTGGACCAACTTCGGGAACTGGCGGAAGAAGACCTTGACAGAGCCGTCTTTAAAGCGCTGAACAATACCATGATTTATGTCCTGCGAACCGGAAAACTGCTGCATCCCAATACATTGGAGGCACGCAACCAGATGTTGCTTGAAATTCAGGCCAGTACTGGATAAATGATAAAGAAAGGTGGGTTTAAATGGAAAAAACGCGTGAACAAGTGATGGTGGATGAAATTTTAACCGGCATTGCCGATAAGAAAGGGCAGGAACCCGTTGTGCTTGACCTGAAGGGCATTTCTCCAATGTGTGACTACTTTGTCATCAGCAGTGCGCCGACGGTGCGTCAGGTGAAAGCCATCGCGGATACAGTGAAAGAACTTTTGGAGGAAAAACAGTTTGTTCTGCTGCGTCAGGAAGGGTTGAGGGAAGGCCGCTGGATTCTTCTGGACTATGGCGATGTGGTGGTGCACCTGTTCGTCACGGAAGACCGGGATCATTACCAGCTGGAGCGTATTTGGAAAGATGCGCCGGCCCGTCATATTGACACTGATTCAGACGTTAATGTATAATTAATGGCAGATTGATATAGAATGGCTATATTCCAACAACGGAAAGCATTGAAATAACAATAAGGTGCCATAAAAGTGCCGTCTCTCAGGAGATGGTTCTTTTTTTATGTCCAGGATCATTCAAAAGATGAATAAATATAGAATATATAATAAATAATAGTTATACTCAATTCACATTTATATATACCCCCAATAGACTGCTATCACTGAATCACAGAGGTTTTTGCATTATTACAGACACATTACAGTATGTGTCGGTAAAAGTGCGTATTTTTATATACGGTGAATTGTACGACACTACGACAAAAACGCTGAAAGTGTTGATATATCAAGCGTTGAACCTGTCGTACCCCATTACGACACGTTACGACAACTACGACAACTCGAGGATGCTTCATAGGACTTTATACCTAATATTTGAGAATAGGCAGGAATCAGAGGTACGGTTGTTGACAGTAACCCCGAAAAGGGATACAATAAGGGTGACATATAGGATGTCAATAAGGAGAACGGAGGTGAGACCATGAGCAGCAAGCAGATTAGACCGTTGACGGTGTACAGAAGAGAGAATCCGGAAATGTATGATTATATAACCAGCAGTTTCATAATGGGGAACAAGAAGTTAAGTGAAAAACAAATAGAAAATGAATTTTATTGGTGGTATGGAGTTGTAGCATCCAAGGGTGATGAACAAGAAGATTCCCAGGGAATAGAGGCGAAAATTAAGAGAAAAAGGTTTTTCTTGAAAGACGAAAACACTCGTCAAAACAAGGTTGTTGGTGCAGAGATAGGCCGACTGTTACTACATGGTTGGTATTATGATATTCAAGATTTTACAAAGAAAATATCAGGCTATATCATTAGCGGATACCACTCAAAAATAGACAGAAATAAGATTATCAATGATTCAGAATTTGTGGATGCCGTGAAGCACATCAGGGAGAACCTGCTTTATTATTACAACCATGAGCATGAACTCAAATTATATTTAATGGAAAAGTTGTACCCGGAAGAAATCAAGCCGCTGCTGCCTGAGCCACCGCGAAAGATAAAGATTTATGAGATTGTTATGAAAGACTTGAAAACCAGAAAAGAAAAGTTTTTCAAGGGTGGCAAGGATGAGATATTTAATAGACACACCCTCTTAGAAGATTACAGTGAGTATTTGATTGAACTACTCGACGCGAACGGAATCGGCTACATGGACATTGAACAATGGAAAGAACAACAACAGGAATGGAGGGATGGCTATATAGATGAGATTCAAAAAGCATATGACAGTTATGACATTGAGAAGAAAAAAGTAATCCAGGCGAACAACCTGTTAACGTAAAATTTACGATAAGGGAGGTGGAAAAATGACAAAGCAGCTGCTCAAAGTCAAAGAGGTATCGGCGTTGATTGATGTTCCTGAGAAAACTGTTTATCGCTGGATCATGGACGGGCATCTCCCCGGCATCAAGTTGGGAAAGAAAACAGTCCGAGTTGACAAAGACGTGCTGGAGAGATTTTTGAAAGATGGAGGGAACCGCGATGATCATTAAATCAATGGAGGGGATAGGTCATGACAACGTTAGTACAACTCAAAACTGAACATGAGCGAACCCCAGCAGATTGGGAGATCATCAAAAGCATCTCCACCAGCGGTGACGCGGAAACCTATTTACAGTTAAAGTCTGGGGATTTGACAGGGTTTGACTCCCACAAAGAAGCTGAGAAAAAGATGCTTGAAATCCTGGCTTATTATTCAAATGGAGACGCGGGAGCAATTGAGCGAATTTATCGCGGCACCGATTTATATTTTACATCGGATACAAAAAACAAAACACAGCAAAATCAGAGACTGGCAGCCGCCATTGAGAAGGCTGTAAAATGGGCCATTGATATGCAGGCGCAACAATACGCTAAGGATGCAACGGATAAGATTATTGAAATAGAGAAAGAATGGCCTGAACCCATCGACCTGGACCGGGCATCCCGGAACCTGCCAATATTCCCCACCGATGCGCTGGGGAAGGTGAGAGGCTATGTAGAATCATCGGCAGATTATTTCCAGGTACCCGTTGATCTTCCGGCGGTCCTGGCACTCACCGCCATCGGAGCGGCTGCTGCTGTAAGGAAATATAAGATCCAGCCCCGGAATGGATGGGAAGAACCTCCAAACCTCTTTACATTGACGGTCCTCCCTACTGGTGAAAAGAAAACCTCGGTGATGCGTGAGATTACCCGGCCGTTTCATCAATATATGCAGGAGCAGAACGAACTCATCTCGGTGGATCGGGCAAAGGCCCTCGCTGAGAAAGACATTCTCGAATCACAGATTGAAGATATAAAAAAGACACTCAGAAAAGCGACTGGCACCGACCGGACCATTGAGCGGGAGAACCTCTCCCTGGCCATCGAAGAACTGGCAGAGCATGAGGTGCCGCCATTAGTTGACCTGATTAGCTCAGACATTACAGCCGAAGCCCTGGCAGAGCAGCTCCAATTCAATGATGAACGTATGGCCATATTCACGGACGAGGCAGGCCTCCTGGACACCATAAACGGCCGTTATTCAAACGGAATCCCTAATCTCGATGTTTACCTCCAGAGCTACTCAGCAAGTCCCATGAACGTGCACAGGAAGGGGAAACCAACAGTCCACCTGGATGCTCCCATGCTGACCATCGGGATGCTGGCCCAGCCGGTGGCGGTTGAGAAAATCCTCCGGGTAAAAGGTTCCAATGATACCGGATTATTGGCAAGGTTCCTTTATAGCCTGCCTAACAGCAGCCGGATAGGGCATCGGTTGATTGATACAGATCCGATACCTGATACCTTGAAAGAGTTTTATAATGACCTTATTATTGACCTATTGAGTGGCCAGGGAAAGCCATCATTTAACCTGACATTCGATGCCCAGGCTCAACAAGCGTTCAAAACATACCGAGAACAACTCGAAGTCAAACGGCGTGACGGTGGGGAACATGCAGATATTCTGGAATGGTCCCAAAAGATTGATGGAGTTGCGGCAAGGATCTCCCTCATATTGCACTTGGCAGCCGGATATCGGGAGACTACTCCAGTCAGTCTGAATACACTCAATAAGGCCATCAAGATCATTGAATACTTTAGTGCTCATGCTATGTGTGCCCTAACTGTCGGGAGTGGATTTGAGCGGGAGAAAGCGGCTTTGGAGTTGATTAAGAAAAGATCACTGGACAAAGTGAAGCCCAGAGACCTCCAGCGGTTCAAAAAGACCAGGTTCCCCACATCGGGTGATGCCAGGGAAGTACTTGCCTCTCTGGAAATCCTCAATTATGTGCAGCATGACCGGAAAAATGATGTTTATTATGTGAATCCGAGGCTAAAATAATACTTGACATGTACCCCATTATGGGGTACAATTAAGGAAACAAAGTATTAAGGAGGATGTAAAATGGGTGAACAGAAACTGGGTATTCGTGTATCTGATGAGTTTATGGAAAAGATAGAAAAAACTGCTGAGGCCCACGTTCAGAGCAGGGCGGGCATTGGTATGATGGGACTGGAACTGATGACTGGATTTGATGTTGATTTCTACAAACAGATTGAGGCCGCAGCTAAAAACCTCAACGTTCCGACATGGCTATTCATTCAAAATAAATTGATCAAAGAGATGGCGCGTTATGCGGCCATGCGTGAGGTACATCCCGAAGGCGGTGAGCTCCTGCCGGAGTTTGCTTTCACCAGTGACGGACCGATCACGGGCAAGCGGCTTTTTGATATGCTGCGGGATCAGTTTATCCAGGAAGAAAAACAGAAACTAATCGAGAAGAAATAACCGGGGCAGCTGTCCCGGTGTTGGTGGTGGACATCATGAGAGAAAAATACTTAAAGATTAACCTGCCGGGGTGCACAGTGTTTCTGACGACAGCCGAGATCCTGAGCCTGCTGCATAAGGATGTTGACCTGTATCAGGAAGTCATCAAGCGCGGCAAGGCATTCCGACGGGCCGAGGACAACCGGCGCAGACAGGCAGCACACTTTGAGAAGCATTACAATCGTGATCCGGGAGCGACCGGCCTTTACGATATGCCTGATGACTGAATGACCAGGAGGATTCTATGACGTTTGATGAGGTCCAGCGATTCATTCTGAAAGCAACACCACATTGTCAGGACTGCCGCAGCCGTGGCAGCTGGGTGAAATCCACTCACATTTATCCTGACAGATTGATAGACACCAGCCCGCTGAGGTTTGGCAGCTACCGCGCACTATGTGAAATTTGTTACCGGCACCGGAAAGCTGAAGACCAGTGATTGCAAGGGGTTGGGAGGCCTATGCACATCTCCAGAAACCCACCAAAAAAACCATTGGCCTCAGTCAGACGTAAGATTTCGCAATATAGGGCATAGGGGGTATCTGGTACTCAAATACCATAATATAAATAATTAAACAGCAATATCACGCGGTCACAGGCCGCTGGATATTCAATCATAAATGAGATGGGGCTCCATGAGACGGGGGCAACGGCTACTGATTTCGGCAGGAGACGGGGCAAACGGCTGCAGGGAGACTTGGCTCCGATGATTGAAATAAATCATAGGAGAGTG
>JAWSUV010000060.1:0-14542 GCA_033549305.1 Bacillota bacterium
GGGTGACATGTTCTCCGATCCGCACATTATTAAGCATCTTGGCACCCATTTTTTCGATGATGCCTATTTCCTTGTTCAGTACATCTTTCGGCAGGCGGTATTGCGGAATTCCATATTTCAGCATGCCGCCCATTTCCGGCATCATATCGTAAACGACGACAGAATGGCCTTCCGTCAGCAGATAATAGGCAGTTGAGAGACCGCCTGGACCGCCGCCGACGATCGCGACCTGTTTTCCTGTGGGCGGCTTGAGGTCGGGGATAAAGACTTCAGGATCCTGCAGGTCAATGTCGGCCACAAACCGCTTGTGCCATGCGATAGCAATGGGTTCGTCCTTTAATTGCCGTCGGCACTCATCTTCACAGGGATGAGGGCAGACGCGGCCAATAGAAGCAGGCAGCGGCAGCTGTTCCTTGATTAATTTCAGGGATTCTTTGAACTCCCCATTGGCGATGAGGCCTACGTACCCCTGGCAGTCGGTTTTCCCGGGGCAGGCCAGGACACATGGTGGACGACAGTCGCCAGTATGGTCGGAAAGCAGCAGTTCCAGGGCAATTTTCCTGTTTGCCTTCAGCACCGCGGTATTTGTTTTAATGACCATATCCGGTGCAATTTCTGTGGCGCATGCGCGAAGCAGTTTAGGGATTCCCTCAGCTTCCACAACACAAAGGCCGCAAGAACCATATATTTTCATCCGATCATCATAACACAAAGTAGGAATTTCGATTCCGTTCTCCCGTGCGACTTCCAGGATCGTTTGGCCTGGATTTCCGATCACTTCTTTTCCATTTATATTCAACCTGAGTTCAGACATGGTTCAAATCACCTCTCTTTCATTAGTCGACATCAACAGCTTTGAACGGGCAGACGGTTTTGCACTTACCACACTTGATACACAATTCTTCATTAATGACATAGACTTCGGTTTTGCTGCCGGTAATCGCATTTGTGGGACAGTTTTTCGCACAGATACCGCATTTCTTACAGGCTTCTTCCGAAATGGTATAGGTAAGCAACTGGGTGCATGAGTGTGAAGGACATTTATGGTCATAGATATGAGCTTCATATTCATCCCGGAAATACTTCAGGGTAGTCAGTACAGGGTTGGGTGCTGTGCCGCCAAGGGCACAAAGGGATCCTTCCTTGACCCGTTCACACAACTCTTCCAATAGCTCGATGTCGCCTTCTTTACCTTTACCTTCCGTAATTCGGGTCAGAATTTCAAGCATACGTTTGGTGCCCATTCGGCAGTGAATGCACTTGCCGCAGGATTCCTTCCGTGTAAAGTCCAGGAAGAAACGAGCCATGCCAACCATACAGGTGGTTTCATCCATAACCACCATTCCGCCGGAACCCATAATGGCTCCTGTCTGGGTAATGGATTCATAGTCCACCGGTGTATCGAGCAGGTGGGCGGGAATACATCCGCCGGAAGGACCTCCCATCTGGACCGCTTTGAAAGCCCTGTCATTCAGAATGCCGCCGCCAATGTCATAAATAACTTCCTTGAGTGTTAATCCCATGGGAACTTCCACCAGGCCGCCCTTTTTAATCTTGCCAGCCAGTGCGAACACTTTGGTGCCTTTACTCTTTTCAGTGCCCATAGCAGCAAATGCTTCACCACCGTTGCGGAAAATCCAGGGCACATTGGCAAGGGTTTCCACATTATTGATATTGGTGGGTTTTTGCCAGAAACCTTTCTGGGCGGGGAAGGGCGGTTTTAACCGGGGCATGCCGCGTTCACCTTCCAAAGAAGCGATAAGGGCTGTTTCTTCGCCGCAGACAAAAGCGCCTGCGCCAGCCTTGATCCACAGATCAAAGTCAAATCCGGATCCAAAAATATTCTTTCCTAAAATGCCTTTTTCCCTTGCCTGGGAAAGAGCCAGCTCAATGCGTTTGATGGCCAGCGGATACTCAGCCCGGACATAGAAGATCCCTTCGCTGGCACCAATGGCATAGCCTCCAATCATCATTCCCTCGATGACACCATGCGGGTCGCCTTCAAGGATACTTCGGTCCATAAAAGCACCGGGATCGCCTTCGTCCGCATTACAGACCATATATTTTGGGGTTGCCTTTTGCTGCATGGCCGCATTCCACTTGAACCAGGTAGGAAATCCGGCCCCTCCGCGACCCCGAAGGCCCGAGGTTTTAATTTCTTCGATGACCTGAGATTGACTCATCTCTTTCAACACTTTTTCAATGGCTTTATAACCGTCTACTGCCAGGTAATCATTAATATCTTCCGGGTTGATTGATCCGGCATTGCGCAGGGCTACTTTTTTCTGCTTTGCCTGAGCAGCCAGGTCTTCATCACTGATTAGCTGGCTTTCCACCGGTTTTTTTCCTTCAAGGGCGATGTCCAGAATTTCACCGGCCATTTCCGGAGTTACCATCACATAGGTAGATTTTTCATTATGGTCATCATAGATATCCACAACCGGTTCCAGGTAACAGGTGCCACAGCAACCGGTGAGCTCCAGACTGACCGGAGCGTTGCGATGCTCAATTTCTTTTTCAAATGCCAAACTTACTTTCGACGCGCCGGCGGCAATTCCACAGCTTCCCTGACCCACTACTATTCTCATGAAGTTGCCTCCTTTCCAGAATCTGCCAGATCCTGTTTTCGGATTTCACGCAGAATCTTCCGGGCTTTATCCGGAGTCAATTTCGCGTAGGTTTCGCCGTTGACCATCATTACCGGCGATAAACTGCAACAGCCAAGGCAAGCGACATGATTCAGAGTGAATAACCCATCCTCTGTGGTTTCGCCATCTTCAACCTGCAATTCATCACAGATGGCATCTCCGATGGCACTGGCGCCATTGACATGACAGGCGGTGCCCATGCACAACATGATCAGGTATTTGCCAATGGGCTTCAGGCGAAACTGGGTATAAAAAGTGGCCACGCCATAAACATTCGGTGGCTTTACGCCTGTTTCACCGGAGATATACTCCAGTACATCCATGGGCAGGTAGCCGTAAATCTCCTGTGCCTTCTGCAAGATGGTAATAAGACTGCCCGGCTTTTTCTTGTATTGGTCCAGAACGGGAACGAGCAGACTGAGATCAGCTCCGGAAATGGTGTCATTGGGAGCCTGCGGACCTTGTCCTCCACAACATTGCATTCGCTTTCACTCCTCTTCATTGATCAAATTTTCACAAATATTACGAAACACACTCATAAATTATATCATATTACACCCTGAATGGGGAGAAGGAATGCAGAAATATAAACTGCGATTAATATATAAACACATGCAAATGCGTTGAAAACAGTATATCTCTGAGCAGATTTTCCCGGTGCTGGTGTTAATGGATGGTGACAAGATACTGATAGTCTTTTTGTTGGCATCTATTTTTACGGTGCTTTAGATAGATACTAAATTGACAGCGGCCATATCATATGAAGTATAAGCAAATAATGTATAAGATAAATGATTATAGGGTATAATAATAGAAATGATTCTTATTAGCTTTTCTTTATCCTTATGGCAGAATGGCACCAGACATGACAAAAGGTAAGCGCATAACAGGAGGGATCGTATATGAAAAAGCTGTCGACGATGCTGATTATTGCCGGGCTGTTAATCGCTCTTTATCCGGTTGTTAACCGGTATTTTGAACAGCAGGAAGAAGCCCGTTTGATGGAAGCGCTTGAATTACAGATGAGTCAATACGATGTGGTGACTGAAACGATGGAGGAATACCAAGGTTTACAGGAACTGTTCATTTCCTATGAAGAAGAAGATCAGGGGTATGAAGAACCTGATCTGGAGATCATCCGGCAAGATGGTGAATTATTGGGAAGCATTGAAATACCAAAAATCAACGCCAAAATGCCAGTGGTACAAGGAGCCAGCGATGAAAACCTGAGAACAGCGGCTGCGCTGCTTGACGGCACTTCACCGATTGGAAGCATCGGAAATGCTGCAATTGCAGCGCACCGGAGCTATACCTACGGGCGTTTCTTCAACCGCTTGAATGAAATGGAGATAGGCGATCACATTATTATTACAACGCCGGAAGCGGTCTATACCTACCAAGTTTATGAAATTAAGGTGGTGGAACCAACAGATCTGTCGGTTCTGAACCGTAACAGCCGGGACAGAGTTGTGACGTTGATTACCTGTGATCCTATTTATGTAGCCAGTCATCGATTGATTGTTCATGGCGTGATGGTGGAAGAAACAGAAATATCCTGAAACAACGATATATATCAGTCAATCATGAACGATAGAGTTTCGATAAGAGAACATAAAAAGAATGGTGGCCCGGTTTCTTACGGGCCACCATTCTTTGAGGTGCAGCGACTAATCATCCAGAGATGACACCAGATTGTGTGCAGTCTGTGGAGGCAGAATCAGGTGGCAATGCGCCTTAATAGGGGTTCTTCCTTCCGGTGTTTCATGAGGGAATTGCTGGATAACCCGGTTCAAGACCTTGTCCATGGTTCCGGTATCTAATCCTGGCAATAGCAAAAGAAACTGAGAGTCGTTCCAACGGGCAACCGTATCACCTTTTCGAAGTTGACGCAATACATGTTGCTGAAAAGCCTGCATTCGCTGCTGCTGCTGCCCATGACTGGCAGTATGTGGCTGGTCCAGTGTAATCATCCCAATAACAGCCTTAACGCCACTACGCTCACTTCTGCGCCTTTCAAGTTCATAGATCGATCGGAACACCTCGGCACTGCAGAAAAAAGCATTCTCAAAGGGGTCGGATCCATCCAGATCGGCCTGTAGTGCCTCCATAGAATCAAGAGTGGGCTGACTGGACAGCATCTTTTTATAAATGTTCTTAAAAGCAGGTGAGGGCTTGATTCCCATTTCCTGGTAAAAAAAGCCGGTGATATACTCGTAATGCTCCAAAGCCTGCTTGCGTTCACCTAAATTCAGAAGAGCATCCATAAAGCGCAGGTGGAATTCTTCCTCATAAATATCCAGTTCGATGGCTTTTTCACTGATTTTTATGATCTCGCTGAACTGCCGCTGATCTTTTAGAAGATCTGATACGGATAGAACAGTTTTCAGGTAAAGGCGTCGGTAATGGTTTCGAACAGGAAAGACCCACTGTTGGTCAAAACATTCCGGCAGATAATCTCCCTGATAGCGGTTCAGCGCAGTCTGATAATGCGATAGTGCCTTCAACGGAAGATCAATTTTCATCGAATCGCCCATCTTGACGGCAGTTTCAAACTGGTCGGCATCGATGATCGCCTGTCGCTCGGGATTCCACCGATAGTAACCATTATGATAGAGGATACTGATTTCAGCGTCAGCAGCGTTATCCTGTTCGCAGAGAACCTGTCGCAACCGGTGCATTTGGCGACGCAGCGTGCTTCGGGGGTCGCTGTAATCCTCAGAAGACCATAGGCTGTCGAGTAAAGATTCAGGCGTAAAACTGCGATGACGGTGAGTCATCATAAATTTAAATAACTCCCAAATCTTTCTTGATCCGGCGGAGGCGTCAACCAGTGACTGGTGACTTTTTTTTACATCAAACCGTCCCAGCGTCTGTACCTGCATGACAGACTGAATGGAAGCGTCTGGCTGATCTGAAGTGGTTCGGTTCATGGAGGTCACCTTCCTTCTGTCACATCATTACCCAATA
The DNA here is from genome assembly GCA_033549305.1 of Bacillota bacterium. Taxonomy (GTDB): domain Bacteria; phylum Bacillota; class Clostridia; order Peptostreptococcales; family Tindalliaceae; genus Anoxynatronum. Next base: position 5,616 of record JAWSUV010000060.1, read on the forward strand.
TTTGACAATTCATGACAAAAAAAGGATAAAAATATCCAATGGCTAAAGAAACCCATAGTGGAGTAGTAAGAAACTAAGTTTCGCTGGAGATTATTGGGAATATGCAATTCATCGTTTCCATGACTCGTTAATCTATTATACCCAACGACCTTGCAGATTAATTGCTAAGATTGATAAATAAAATTTAAATGGAAAAAAATATTGAAATCAGGTTTACAAAAGACTGTTTCGTGGTATAATGATATCAAATATTGCATTGGGTGAAAAGAAAGACTTTTTACCGATAAAGGCAAACTCCGGGAAACCGCAGGGCGCAAAGCTAAAGGGCCTGTAAAATGGCAGCCAGTTACCGAAGGGAAAGTTTTTTTGCTATTTAAAATGATGGTGACACACACAATCAATCTTTTAGACAAACAATAAATCAAGTCAATGTGGAGCGCAAAAATGCTTTCCACCGATAAAGGCAAACTCCGGGAAACCGTAGGGCGCAAAGCTAAAGGGCCTGTAAAATGGCAGCCAGCTACCGAAAGGAGAGTTAGCATGAAAAAAGCCACCAGTCTATTCATCATCCTTATATTATTCATAATCAGTACGGTGAGTGCAAGTGCCATACCCATGGCCACATTGGATACACAGTCTATTGAAACAGGCATTTTATCTGTTCTGTACCAGGCGCCTCAAACCAACACGACGAAAATCATGATTGAAAATGGTAGCAATCGCGTTTTTTATAACCTGCCGTCTGATAGAACTGAAGAGCGCTTTGCATTATTAATGGGAAACGGTAACTATAAGATCTCCATTCTGGAACATGTTAAGGGAAACCAGTACCGCCCGGTTCAAACAGAAACACTGCAGGTAAACATCAAAGATTCCAGCACACTTTATCTGAGTTCTGTTCAGGAGATCCGCTGGAACGAAGAAATGGCTGCCATTCAAAAAGCTGCCGAACTTACTGAGGGCATGACAACGGATCTGGAAAAAGTCACCGCTGTCTATGAGTATATGGTGATGAATATCAGCTACGACTACGATAAAATCCCCACCCTTACCAGCAGTTATCTGCCTGATGTGGATAGTATCTTCTTAAGCAACAAAGGTATTTGCTATGATTATGCTTCCCTGTTTGCCGCCATGCTGCGCAGTGTTGGAGTTCAGGCGAAGATGGCTAAAGGATACGCTGCCAGACTGGAAGAATATCATGCGTGGAACGAAGTGATGGTAGACGGAGAATGGAGAACCATTGATACAACGATTGATGCAGCTTACCGCCAAGCCAGCCAGTCGATCGATATGTTCAAAAATAATGCTGAGTTTAGTAAAACCGGTGAAGCATAAAAACTTCATCCAAATGATCAAAAGACAAAGAACGCCTTTCAGGACATCTATCCATAAGAGGAGCCTGACCCCATTTCTCCGGGGAAGGCTCCTCTTGTCAGTGAAAAAAGAATCAGTCAGACTATGAAATGGTGAAAGAAAACGGTTGTTTGGAAAGATATCCAGCGGCTGCAGAGTATGGTAAAATGCTGTCATGAAAAAGATCTCAGAATGGTTCCCTAAAAACGGGTGAAGTTGCGTATATTATAACGAGGAGGTGGCAGTATGCCCGATCTTCTCCGGCTGGTCAGGCCTAAAAAGAGTCTGGAACAGCGGGTCCTGTCCGCCCAATCCGGCGATGAAGCAGAGCGAAATGAGCTGATTGATGAATACAGACCCTTCGTGAAGAAAGTGCTGAGTCAGCAGTTGGGTCGCTATATAGAAGAAGAGAATGATACCTGTTATGCAGTTGGTCTGGCCGCCTTTAATGAAGCCATTAACCAGTATCAGAAAAATCGGGGTGCGTTCCTTGCATTTTCAACATCCGTCATCCGGAGCCGGTCAATTGACCTGTTGCGCAGGGAGAAACGATATCAAGATGAGGTGCCGCTGAGTGCCCTGGACCCTGATCAGCATCAGGGCCAAATGAACGCAAGCCACCAACTGTCCATTCCGGGACCGGAAGAACAATTACTGATACAGGAGGATCTTCAGGCCTTCATACAGCGAATGAGTCAACTTGGAATCACCCTGGATGATTTGATACATGAATCGCCTAAACATAAAGACACTCGCTGCAACGCAGTTCGCGCGGCACTTTACCTCTTCGAATCATCGGAATGTGCTGAAGAAGTGTTGAGAACAGGGAAAATCCCATTAAAAGAATTGGAACAGCAGTTGGGACTGTCAAAAAAAGCGGTCATGAGAAGCAGAAAATTTATTCTGGCTGTTCTGCTGATCATGGAGAGTGATCTGGATACAATGAAACAATACATTCGATCGATGGAACAGGAGGGGCAGAAATGAAACACAAAGGCAGTATTATTGAAGTGCGTAGGCATACCGTTATCATCATGACGGACTCCTGTGAGTTTATCGAAATTCCCCGACAGCAGCAAGCGTTATTTCCGGGAATGGAGATTGAATTTGCGCTGCCGGAAAACATAACACCAATAAGAACGAAAAAAAGGGATTTATTGAGCCTCCGAAAGACGATTGCCTTTGTGGCTGTCGCAGCCATTCTGATGCTGGCAGTGATCGGTGGTGCGTTCTGGATGCCTTCAGTTTCGGCACAACCTGCCTTTTTGGTCAGCGTTGACCTGAATCCCAGTCTCACATTAACCTTGGATGGAGCGGGCCGAGTGATAGAAGCAGAAGCCCTCAATGATGATGCTAAAATGATGAATCTAAAAACGGTAAAGAACATGACCCTGGAAGAGGCCCTTAAAGAATTGCTGAGAGAAGCAGATGAAGCAGGATTTCTGCCCCGCGAGCGGGAGCATTATATGGTGATTTCGCTGTTGAACCTGGATCCTATGGCAGATGATGGGATTATGAATGAGATGCTGGACCGGACAATGATTACGCTGGAGCAGGATACTTCAAAAGACCCGCTCCAGGTTTATATCGTGGCAATGGCAGCCAACGGTCAGCAGGCGGAAGAAGCCGAAACACTGGATATTCCACTTAATCAGGTGGTAGTGCGTGATGCCTTGCAGCGCAGGCGCCCAGAAGGCGCAGAAAGTGGACGCGATAATGCGGATGACAGTGAAGCCTCTCCTATGGTTGAATTGGTGAGGGAGATGCTGGATCAAAAAACGCACCCGGTATTCGTGAAACATCCAGGATCAGATCCTGACGGAGAAAAAGAGCGTCATGTACTGGAAAATGGCCAGGAAAGAATCCATCCGGTTTTCGAAGTGCATCCGGGTGATCTGTCCGTCGACGATAAGAAGTCGGACGAAGACCGTGAACACCCGGTTTTTGAGACGTATCCGCGTGATGTAACCGATGATATGAAGAGCAATCCGGCTGGCAAGAATGTGCTGAATCAGGAATCAGAAAAAAACCATCCGGTTTTTGATGAACATCCCGGCACCGGTGCCGGCAAAGAAAATCATTCTGCAGATTAATCTGGATGAATCATGATTTTAATGGAACATTACACAATCGCAGGCCTTAGGGCCTGCGGCTTTTTTTGTTAAGCTGACAGACGTCGGGGTATTCATAATGCAACAACATTTATAATGCTATCTGACCGACAGGAGGTAAGGATATGAAAAGTCATTGGCAGCGAAAAAAGTGGATCGTTCCGGTGGTCATTCCGTTGATTCTTTTTGTCCTTTTCAACACATTTTACTCCACTCCACTGCTGAGGCAAAACATGATCCGGGAAAAAGAAAGCCAGATCAAGGATCTGACAGAAATGGGCATTTCGATTCTTCATCACTTCTATTCCATGGAAGAGGAGGGTGCGCTAACCAGGCGAGAAGCTCAGCAACAGGCCTCATCTCTCATTCGCAACATTCGATTTGGACCGGAAGACAAGGACTATTACTGGATTAATGATTATAAACCGGAGCTCCTGGTGCATCCTTTCCGTCCTGATTTGGAAGGAATCGACTTAAGAGGCGAAGCATCAAGTGATTTTCTGGAGCTTTTTCTGGAATTTGTCCGGATTGCGGAAAAGGATCAGGAGGGATATACCCGGTACCAGTGGCAGTATTATGATGAACAGGAACGGATGGAACCTAAAATCTCGTACATAAAGTCGTTTGAACCCTGGGGATGGATCATCGGCACAGGCATGTATGTGGATGATGTGGAAAAGGCTGCTCAATCACAGCGGAATATTAATATTATCTTTGTGATCACAGCGTTGCAGCTATTGTTGGCAGGTGTTGTCATTTACAGAATTGTGGATAGCAGAAAGAAGAGGCAGGAATAAAACAATCCTATCACATAGGAAAAAACGCTCGTAATGAAGGAGCCCCTGTCATACAGGGGCTCCTTTCGTCGCGCAAGAGCATTTAGGCACTTCTCGTTGCTAATAACGGTAAATTGCTGCCAGATCGCTGTGCACAGGCATCTCTTCCGGTGAGAGTACGAAAACAGTACCGCCATTGAGGTAAGTTTGCAGTGCGGTTACATTCATGAGATCCTGATTATCCGGTCCTGGAGCTTCGTGAAGTTCTACCTGCTGACTGTCTGGTTCATAACTTCCCCACTGCTGGCAGCCTTTGGCAACGAACAGGACTTCAATGCGGCCATGATGCGCTGCTGCCAAGACATCTTCCAACTCTCTGGCAGTACGGCCTGTTCCTTCGAGTGCGGCATATTGAGCGATTGCCTTTTCCTGGGATTCTTTCATCAGGGGAGCAACCAATGCCAGAGACTGCTGATGCAGATCCTTCTGTGTCAGTTCTTCCGGATTTCCTGTAATCCCTTGCTCCAGTAACTGAGAGTAGGTGTTTGCTTCCCGATAAATGGGGAAAAGGTAATCAACGCCTGCCAGGATCAAAGGGGAACTGGAACCTTTCATTTTTTGCTGTATACCGGCATCCACTTTATGGAAAAATTGAAGGAGATCTTTTTTTGTGTTTTCCATTCCGATTCCCTGTCCGTGGAAGGCGGCTGCCCGCATTTCACCACCGCCTCCCTGCGGGGTGCGGGTGCTGAACTGGAGCTGCTTCTCCTGCTGATCGTACCGCATGGCTTCATCAAGGCTTTCAGGAATTCCTTCCAAGTCCATGGGGTGGATATGATCGGGTGAACACTGGTAGAGACGAATCTGTTTTTGACTGAGTGTCAGCAGATAGAACTGATAATCCTGAGACAGCAGCGGCAACAGGGGTTTCAAGTGAAACTGGCGGCCTACCTCCACCACTTCTTCAAAAGAAACAGGCAGCCGGTAATACCGGAAAAGATTTCGATTCGTAAAAATGGCCAGTCCATCCTGTTGATGACTCCAAAAGAGGGTCTCGCCCAAGAGTGTTTCCGCCGGACCCAGAAGCTTTTGAATATCCGCTGTACGGTAATTATTAGCTTTCAACTGGTCTTCTGCCTGACGAAGGAGATTTTTTAGTTTGATGCGGTGTTGCTGTGGATCGGTGCCTACCGGATCAGTGGGGAGAAAAATCGATACACTGGGCTCCTCGCCCATTTCCATCAGTTCCCGCAATTCTTCCTTGGTGAATGGTTTCATGGGGCTCCTCCTTTACTCAATAGCTCTGATGCCAGGTTCAACCGGTAACGGCATCAGATCATAAAATGTACGTCTTGATGAGTACTTACCCGCAAACCATTCCAATAAACGATGTGCTGAAGAGATTACCCGCCTTCCATGGGTGGAAACACCATCAGATGATCACCTTCCGACAAAGCCTCATGCCGCTCAAGAACACGATGATGGTTAATGACATACAACCACACTCGGGTGTCGTCTATGTGGAAGGAGTCTGCCACTTCTCCCACAGTGGTCCCATTGGAGAGAGTCATGGGATAGTGGCGTATTTTCTGATTGTCCGGTAAAGGCAAAAAGATGGAAACGGTTATCTTCACTTGTGATCCACTTCTTTCAATAAGCCCAGTTTTGCTAAAGAACCTATTGTGGGGACGCCCTCTTTGTCCCATCCCATCAGTTCATAATAATGAGCCCGGGCTTCGAAAAAGTCACTCTCTTTAATCGCAATGCCCTTTAACGGTCCTGATTCAAAAGGTTCCAGAAAACGCGGGCACAACACGTCATCTGATGCACCAAACCCTTCCCTGATATTAAAGAGCCGGGCATTGACAATGCTTCTCTCCGTGACAGCCATCATTTCAGCAGTAGTGGTATTCCAGCCGGTAACAGCCTGGATCAGGTCACGGAGTTGGTTCACAGTCCAGGGGATGAAGAAGCAGGTCACGAGGCAGTCAGCCAGGTACCGGCTGAAGGTTCCATAATGATAGAGACGGACTTTTTTGGCATCCAGGGTGGTGGGTGGCAGGAGTTCCTCCTGATAGCCAAGAGCACGCAGGTCATTGAAAGCAGGTGTTTCTTTAATGTACAGCGTGTCATGCAGGTTATGGGTGTGATCAGCGCCGGTGGGGGACAACGCATAACCCAGTCCCAAACCCTGTTTCAAACGAGCCTCATGAAGCGGCATTTCCTGCCCTTTAATCTGAACGGCCAGCGGAAAGGTATCCGGTCCCCATTTTTCAGCGGCGCTTCGCGTACCCTCGGCTAGAATGGATCCCAACCCTTTTCTTTCTGCGATTTCAGTAATCAGATCCAGAAAACCAGAATCTCCATAGGCCAGTTTTCGGCCTGTGGTTTCCGATGCGCCAATCAATCCTTTTTCGAATGCCTCGGTGGCGAATCCAATGACCATACCGGTGGAGATGGTATCCAGGCCATACGCATTGCACAGTTCATTGGCTTTTTGGATCACCTCCATATCACTGACGCCCAAGTTGGAACCAAAGGCTGCAATGGTCTCATACTCGGGGCCTTTGTAGTCCGGATCCACGTCATAAGGACCACCACCCCTGATATTCATTCCGCAACGGACCGGACAGGCATAACACCCTGCGCGGCTGGTCATATAGGAATCGCGAACAGTCTGAGGGAAGAACTTCTCGGCTTCCTCAAACTGGCCTTCCTGAAAATTGCGGGTGGGCAGGCCGCCCGAAGCATTTAGGGGAGGCAGGACCATCAGCGTCCCGTTTTCGTAGATGTTGGCCGCCAGTGTTTGATAGTTTTGACTCATGTAACGGGAGAGGGTTTTAACGGCATCTGCATCATAGACCTCAGGCGCCTTTGATCCGGAAACCGTGACAGCCCGCAGGTTTTTAGACCCCATGACGGCACCAATGCCGCAGCGGCCTACAAAGTGTTCAAGATCATGAACCACGCAGGCATATTTGACGAGGTTTTCGCCTGCAGGTCCGATTTGGGCGATGCGCACCTTGCCCTCGGCTTCCCGCAGCAGATGTTGAACTTCAGCAGTGGTTTTTCCCCATAAATGACCGGCATCCTTTATGGCGGCTTCACCATCTTTGATCGTTATATAGACTGGTTTGTCAGCTTTTCCTTCAATGATCACAGCATCAAACCCGGCACGTTTCAGTTCGGAACCCCAAAAGCCGCCGGCTTCCCCATCACCGTATCCACCCGTAGCGGGTGATTTGGCCCCTATGCTATGACGGCCGGTTCCAGCGAATGGGTTGCCAGAAAGAATACCGGTGGCAAAAATAACCTTGTTTTCCGGCCCAAGGGGGTCAGCACCCGGCGCCATTTCTTTAAGAAGCAGGGCGGCGATCATGCCACGCCCGCCGTAATATTTCCGGTAAAAGTCGGCTGGAACCTTTTCAACTTTAATGACACTGGTGGTCAGATTAACCCGGAGAAATTGCCCGTTACTTCCATACATCATCGATATGCCTCCTTGTTCTATCCTTTATAAGCCTGATGGAACACTGCCAAGTAGTCTACTTTTGTCATATGCCGTGGATTGCTTTCAGTGGAAATATTCCTGGCAGACATCTCAGCCATCAAGTCGAAATCGTCAGGGCTGACGGCCAGGTGGTTGAAGGGCGGCAGGGCTACTTTTCTGGAGAGTTCCTGGACCCGATTGATAGCCATTTGAGCTCCCTCCGCCTCATCATTGAAATCAAGTCCCATTGATTGAGCAATGCGCGCATAGCGATTTTGACAGGCAGGCTGGTTAAACTGCATGACATAGGGCAGAAGGATGGCATTACACAACCCATGTGGAAGATCCAGTTTCCCCCCCAGGGACTCCGCCATACAGTGAACAGATCCCACGTCTGAATGGCTGAAGGCAAGACCAGCCAAAAGGCTTCCAAGCATCATGGCACTCCGGGCTTCCAGGTTGTCCCCATTGGTGAATGCCTGTTCCAGGGAGCTGTTAATGAGTTCTACAGCCTGCAATGCCACTGCGTCACTGATGGGGTTGGCCACATTAACGGTATAAGCTTCAATGGCATGGGTCAGTGCATCCATGCCTGTCGAGGCGGTGACCGCCGGCGGAAGGCCCAAAGTCAGCTTAGGATCCACCAACGCTGCCCGGGCGGCCATAAGCGGGCTTTTAACAGTCATTTTATAATGATTCTTCGTGTCATTGATCACGGACGAAAATGTCACTTCACTGCCTGTGCCGGAAGTAGTGGGGATGGTGAAAAGCGGCAAAAGTGTCCCAGCGACTTTCCCTTTTCCTTCAAAAGGTTTGATCGCTTCAGCGTTAAGGCTGATGAGGACATTAACAGCCTTGGCGCAGTCAATGGGACTGCCTCCGCCAAGGGCGATGACAGCTTCAACTCCGGTTTCCCGTCCCATGCGGGCACCGGCTTCCACCTCCACATCCCGAGGATTGGGAGACACCTGATCAAAGACCACATAAGAGACGGCTGCCTGGGTCAGCAGCCAGTCGATCTCCTCCAGAAGACCTGCTTTTACGATCCCCTGATCTGTTACAATCAATATTTTCCGAATTTTTTCCTTCAGCAACAGATCCTTAAGTCGGTGAAGAATACCGGGGCCGTAATGTATATCGGTAGGCAATGTAAATGTAAATTCATTTAAAAGCATCGTCATAAGAATTCCTCCA
>JAWSUV010000061.1:0-14401 GCA_033549305.1 Bacillota bacterium
AGAACCACTGGCGAATTTGGCAGTACAAAAGGACCAGGTGAAGACCTGGTCCTTTATACGCCAGTGAAGCTACCTTTTTCTTGACATACAAAACGATGTATGGTATATTCAACCAGTTAACGAATTATTAAGCCACCAAGGCATGCAATAGATCAGCAAAGGGCCTCATGAAAGCCTGACAGGGAGGTGTGAAGGATGAGGGTTAAAGTAACACTGGCGTGTACCGAATGCAAAAGAAGAAACTACCACACAACCAAGAACAAGAAAAATGATCCGGACCGTTTGGAACTGCGCAAGTACTGTAAGTTTGACAGGGCGCACACCCTGCACCGTGAAACCAAGTAACCATTGAGAAGCATAATGATAAAAAGGATGTGAAGCACCGTGGCAAATCAACCTGCAGTGGCTCCAACAAGATCCAAGTCAATTGGCAAGTATGTTAGAAGCTCACGGGCGGAATTAAAAAAAGTTCACTGGCCAACCCGGGATGAGCTAAAGAATCATACGGCTGTCGTAGTTGTCGTCTGCCTGATGGCGACCCTTGCCTTATGGGCGATAGATTCCGTTTTTGGCCTTGGTTTAAATCTGGTGATTCGTTAGATGACCGACTTTTCCAGGCTAAAAGGGGGGAACGGGGCACTGTAGCAGACAGTATCCTTTTGTTATGTCAGATGATGCAAAATGGTATGTGGTTCATACTTATTCCGGCCATGAAAACAAGGTGAAAGTGAATATCGAAAAAATGGTGGAAAACCGTGGGATGGAAGATTTAATCGCAGAAGTCAAGGTTCCCATGGAAGAAAAGATTGAAATTAAGAATGGAAAAAAGCGTATCAAAGAGTCCAAACTTTTTCCCGGGTATGTCATTGTCAAAATGGTCATGACAGACGAATCCTGGTATCTGGTTAGAAACACTCGCGGTGTCACAGGATTTGTTGGTCCTAGTTCAAAGCCGGTACCGCTGACAGAGGAAGAAGTACGCAATATGGGTGTCGACATTGTCCGACAGGAGATCGACTTCAAAATTGGCGATTCGGTACGTGTTGTCAGTGGCCCCTTTGAAAGCTTTATCGGTAGCATTGAGAAGATAAACATGGATAAACAAACATTTAAAGTGCTCATCTCCATGTTCGGAAGGGAAACGCCCGTCGAACTGGAATTTCATCAGGTGGAGACCTTGTAATCCGGCGATAAGAGGCTGGCCTGTATAGAAAGCACGTAATGATTGCATGAAGGAGGTGGAAATCATGGCAAAAAAAGTCGTGGGACAAATAAAGCTGCAAATCCCTGCAGGCAAAGCAACTCCTGCGCCACCGGTAGGACCTGCATTAGGGCAGCATGGTGTTAACATCATGGGGTTCTGCAAGGAATTCAACGCAAAAACTGCAGATCAAGCAGGGCTGATTATTCCTGTCATCATCACAGTTTATCAGGATCGTTCGTATACGTTTATCACTAAGACGCCGCCTGCGGCAGTTCTAATTAAAAAAGCAGTGGGATTGGATAAAGCATCCGGAGAACCAAACAAGGTGAAGGTTGGGAAAATTAAAAAAGCACAAGTCCGCGAAATTGCTGAACTGAAAATGCCTGATCTGAATGCTGCAAGTGTCGAAACGGCAATGAATATGATTGCAGGAACAGCGCGCAGTATGGGAATTGAAGTCGAAGAATAAGAATTAGTGGGAGGCCTCGACGGCCGACAGTACCACAAGGAGGAAATCAAAATGAAAAAACTATCAAAAAATTTTCAGGCAGCTATTAAGGTCTTTGACAAGGCTAAACTGCATGATATCGCAGAGGCTGTGGAGGTCTTAAAACAGCTGCCCTCAGCCAAATTTGATGAAACCGTTGAATTGCATCTGAAACTGGGAGTGGACTCCCGTCATGCTGATCAACAGGTGCGAGGAGCAGTTGTACTACCTCACGGAACGGGCAAAACCAAAAAAGTGCTGGTATTTGCAAAAGGCGAGAAAGTCACTGAAGCAGAAAAAGCGGGTGCTGATTATGCTGGTGGCGAGGAGCTGGTAGAAAAAATTCAGAAAGAAAATTGGTTTGATTTTGATGTGGTTGTGGCAACGCCTGATATGATGGGAGTTGTCGGACGACTTGGACGCGTTTTGGGTCCAAAGGGCTTAATGCCGAATCCCAAATCCGGTACTGTAACCTTTGAACTTGAACGGGCTATTAGCGAGATCAAAGCAGGTAAAGTGGAGTACCGACTGGATAAAACCAACATCATTCATGTGCCTGTAGGAAAAAAATCCTTTGAAGAAGATAAGTTGACAGAAAACTTAAAAACATTGTTGGATGCAGTGGTGAAGGCAAAGCCGGCTGCTTCCAAAGGACAGTACCTGAAAAGCGTTACATTGACCAGCACCATGGGGCCTGGCATCCGTATCAATCCCAGCAAGGTCATGTAATTCAGGCAAAAGCACATCACAACATTGAATATTTTGCCGTAGACCGCAGGGACAGCTGACTGTTTAAAGATCCTGCCGAGGCTTTTTCGAAATAGAGAAAAAGGCCTTGTGCTGTCTGACAGCTACGAGGCTTTGTTTCGTAAAAGCAGAACCAATATCAGAAGGAGGTGCACAGTGAATGTCAAAAGCCATCGAGATGAAAAAAGCCATTGTGGAAGAAATCGCGGATAAGTTTTCCCGTTCCACGTCAGCCATCCTGTATGACTATCGTGGTCTGACAGTGGAAGAAGTCACTGAACTGCGTAAGCAGTTTCGTGATGCCGGTGTGGACTATAAAGTCTATAAGAATACCCTGGTAAAACGGGCACTTGAACAAGCGGGCGTTGAAGGATTGACAGATTTAATGGAAGGCCCCAATGCAATTGCTTTCAGCTATGATGATCCCATCACACCCGCGAAGATTGGAAGCGAATTTGCAAAAACGCATAAGGAGTTGGAACTTAAAGCCGGAATTGTTGAAGGCGAATTTTTCAACGAAACCAAAGTGAAGGAACTGGCAGCTATTCCAACCAGAGAAGTGCTCATTGCAAAGTTGCTGGGAAGTCTAAAAGCACCGGTAAGCAACTTCGCGTACCTGTTGCAGGCAATTATCGACAAACAAACAGCAGAGACAGAAATCAATTAGACGATCACATGATCCATCAAAAGAAAATATAAACCGAACCCTAACAGGGCAATATTAATGGAGGTGTCATACATGACAATCGAACAAATTCTTGAAGCAATTGAGAATATGAAAGTGACTGAGTTGAATGAACTGGTAAAAGCAGCGGAGGAAAAATTTGGTGTATCTGCCAGCGCACCGATGATGGTTGCCGGTGCAGGTGCTGCAGTAGTTGAAGAAGAACAAACCGAATTTGATGTCATTTTGATGAATGCAGGGTCATCAAAAATCGGTGTAATCAAAGTGGTTCGCGAGCTAACCGGACTTGGACTGAAAGAAGCAAAAGAGCTGGTTGACAATGCTCCAAAACCTGTCAAAGAAGGCGTTGACAAAGAAGAAGCCGAAGCCGTTAAAGCAAAGTTGGAAGAAGCCGGCGCCGGTGTTGAACTGAAGTAAACATAATATTGAGTGACATAAGAGTCCTAAAAGCACCTTTGCAGAAAAACTGTCGAGGTGTTTTTTTCTTGACACGAGAATAGTTAGTATGATATTATTATACATTGCATAAAAGTCTTTTTATCTTGCTGGTTTATGTCCTAAATCATGCAGGCTTAGATGCTGATTGGTGTTGTAATCATTAGGACGTACAGCAAAAATCAGAGGTGTAATCCCGTACCCATGAAAATTCCGTAAAGCATTTTGGTCACATTTGGCCAAATGAACCAAAGCGGGATTTTTCATTTCATTATAGAATTTAATATGATCACAAGGAGTGAAACCTGGCATGCCGCATCCCGTCAAAATTGGTAACAAAGAGCGAATGTCTTATTCAAGGATTGAAGAAATTCTTGAAGTGCCCAACCTGATAGAAATTCAGCAAGCATCCTATCGGTGGTTTTTAGAAGAAGGGCTCGGAGAAGTCTTCAATGATATTTCACCGATCGAAGACTACACTGGCAATCTGATACTGGAATTTGTTGATTACAAATTGGAGGAATCTCCCAAGTACAGTGTCGAAGAGTCAAAAGAGCGCGATATGACATATTCCGCACCCATAAAAGTCAAAGTACGGCTGATCAACAAAGATACAGGTGAAGTGAAAGAGCAGGAAGTTTTTATGGGTGATTTTCCGATTATGACGGAAACCGGAACATTTATCATCAATGGTGCAGAACGTGTCATTGTTAGTCAGCTTGTTCGATCCCCCGGTGTTTACTACCATTCAGAATATGACAAATCCGGAAACAAACTGTTTTCTTCAACGTTAATCCCTAACCGCGGAGCTTGGCTGGAATATGAAACTGACTCCAATGGAGTGGTTTCCGTCAGAATTGACAGAACTCGGAAGCAACCGATTACAATCCTGCTTCGTGCCCTCGGTTATTCTAAAGACCAACAAATTATCGATCTGCTGGGAGAAGATGAACGTATACTGGCAACGCTTGAAAAAGACAATACCACCACTTCGGAAGATGCCTTATTGGAAATTTATAAAAAACTTCGTCCGGGTGAGCCGCCAACTGTTGAAAGCGCCACTTCTCTGCTTAATTCACTTTTCTTTGATCAAAAGCGATATGATTTGGCTAAGGTCGGCCGTTATAAATTCAATAAAAAATTATCCCTGGCAACGCGCATCATATACCGAAAAGCCGCTGAAAACATCATTGATCCCAACACGGGCGAAGTATTGGTGGAAACCGGTAAAAAAATAACCCGGCAGATGGCCGAAATGATCCAAAATACGGGTCTTAATCAAGTACTGGTTTATTCAGAAGAAAATCAGGTTATCCGGGTGATTGGCAATCATTTTGTGGACTTGAAAAGCCATGTTTCTACAGATCTTACCGGTATTAAAACCAAAGGACGCGTTTATTATCCTGTCCTGAAAGAAATCCTTGACAGCTGCCAGACAGACGAAGAAATCCGCCAGGTGATTAAAGAACGGATCCGTGAGCTTAACCCAAAACACATTATCGTTGCCGATATTATTGCTTCCATCAGTTATGTGTTCAACTTAGCACATGAAATTGGTCGTGTGGATGACATTGATCATTTGGGAAACAGGCGTCTGCGTTCAGTGGGAGAACTGCTTCAGAATCAGTTTCGCATAGGGCTCTCCAGAATGGAGCGGGTGGTCAAAGAACGTATGACGATTCAAGATGTTGATCTGGTAACCCCGCAGGCGTTGATTAACATCCGGCCTGTTGTGGCTTCCATCAAAGAATTCTTTGGCAGTTCACAACTATCTCAGTTTATGGATCAGACAAATCCATTGGCAGAATTGACTCATAAACGAAGGCTTTCAGCGCTGGGGCCTGGCGGGCTTTCTCGCGAGCGCGCTGGCTTTGAAGTGCGGGACGTGCATCATTCCCATTATGGGCGCATGTGCCCCATTGAAACACCTGAAGGTCCAAATATTGGGCTGATCAACTCACTCAGTACATTTGCCCGGGTGAATGAATATGGGTTTATTGAAGTACCATATCGAAAAATCATTCAGGAAGAAGGGCGCGTTACAAAAGAAGTGGAATATTTGACTGCAGATGAAGAGGATCTGCTAACGATAGCCCAGGCTAACGAGCCGCTGGATGAAGAGGGCCGATTCATTAACAAACGAGTCGCTGCGCGATCTCTCGACGGTGCAATTGATATTGTGCCCCGCGAAGAGGCGGATTACATGGATGTGTCACCGAAACAGATCGTTTCTGTTGCAACTGCCATGATCCCTTTTCTTGAGAACGATGATGCGAACCGTGCGTTGATGGGTTCGAATATGCAGCGCCAGGCTGTTCCACTGCTGATTGCAGAACCGCCGATCATTGGGACAGGCATGGAATACAAAGCCGCCCGGGATTCCGGCGTGGTCGTGATTGCAAAGAATGTCGGTGTGGTGGAACGTGTTACAGGTACAGAAATTTTAATTAGGCGTGACAGCGACCATCAAATCGATCGGTTTAACTTACTCAAATTTAAACGCTCCAATCAAGGAACCTGCGTCAATCAAAAACCCATCGTCAGCAAAGGACAGCGGGTAAAAGTCGGTGATGTGATCGCTGACGGACCTTCCACCTACGAAGGGGAAATTGCTCTTGGGCGCAACTGTTTGATTGGATTTATGACGTGGGAGGGCTACAATTATGAAGACGCCATCCTGATCAATGAGAGATTGGTTAAAGACGATGTGATGACCTCCATTCATATTGAAGAATATGAAGCTGACGCCCGTGATACGAAACTTGGACCGGAAGAAATCACACGAGACATTCCCAATGTGGGTGAAGACGCACTAAAAGACCTGGATGAACGCGGCATTATCCGCATTGGAGCTGAAGTGCTGTCCGGGGACATTCTAGTAGGCAAAGTAACGCCCAAAGGAGAAACGGAATTAACCGCAGAAGAGCGTTTGCTCCGTGCCATTTTTGGTGAAAAAGCCAGGGAAGTCCGCGACACATCTCTGAAGGTTCCTCACGGCGAATCAGGAATTATTGTTGATGTGAAGGTATTTACCAGGGAAAATGGCGACGAACTGTCTCCAGGAGTGAATGAACTCGTGCGCGTCTATATTGCCAAAAAACGTAAAATCAGTGTTGGTGACAAAATTGCTGGCCGCCATGGCAATAAAGGTGTTATTTCGCGGATCCTGCCACAGGAAGATATGCCTTTCCTGGCGGACGGTACTCCATTGGATGTCGTCCTTAATCCGCTGGGAGTCCCCTCCCGAATGAATATTGGACAGGTGTTGGAAGTTCATCTTGGCCTGGCAGCAAAAACTCTTGGCTGGGAAGTGGCAACGCCCGTATTTGATGGTGCGAATGAGCATGATGTAATGGATGCATTGGAAAAAGCGGGATATCCCCGTTCTGGGAAAATTGCGCTGCAGGACGGTCGTACCGGTGAATTTTTCGATAACCCAGTGACAGTGGGTTACATGTATATGCTGAAACTTCACCATCTGGTGGATGATAAGATTCATGCCCGAAGCACAGGCCCTTACTCACTGGTTACCCAGCAGCCGCTGGGGGGGAAAGCTCAGTTTGGCGGTCAGCGATTCGGCGAGATGGAGGTATGGGCACTTGAAGCATATGGAGCCGCTCATACACTGCAGGAAATCCTGACAGTGAAGTCTGATGATGTGGTGGGCCGCGTCAAAACGTATGAATGCATTGTTAAGGGAGAACCCATCCCGGAACCAGGCGTTCCTGAATCTTTCAAGGTGTTAATCAAAGAATTACAGAGCCTGTGCCTTAATATTCAGGTGCTGACAGAAGATAATCATGAGATTGAAATCAAGGAATCGGCAGATGATGAACTGGAATCCCTGGACACAGACCGAAAAGAAATCCTGCCGGATCGAGACACAGAAATTGAACCGCTGGAAGAGGATGATGATGTTGAGCCAGCGATCAGTGTGCCGCGTGAAGTGGATGAGGATGAATTGGAGTCTTCCATGTTGTCGATCACCGGGTTTGATACCGATGAAGCCGGTAATGACGAAGAAGATGATGAGGTCTAAGAGACTGGAAAGGGGAGAAGCTCCTTGTTTGAGCTAAATAATTTTAAATCATTACGCATATCCCTGGCTTCGCCTGAGAAGATTCGTCAGTGGTCTCGGGGCGAGGTTAAAAAGCCGGAGACAATTAATTACCGCACTTTGAAACCGGAAAAAGAAGGATTGTTTTGCGAAAAAATCTTCGGACCGACGAAAGACTGGGAGTGCCATTGCGGGAAATATAAGCGCGTCCGGTATAAAGGAGTTATTTGTGACCGTTGTGGCGTTGAAGTGACAAAATCAAAAGTGCGCCGGGATCGAATGGGCCATATCGAACTGGCCGCACCGGTCTCTCATATCTGGTATTTCAAAGGGATTCCAAGTCGGATGGGCCTGCTGTTGGACATGTCGCCCCGGTCTTTAGAAAAGGTGCTCTACTTTGCTGCCTATGTAGTAACGGACCCTGGCGACAGTCACCTGACGCATAAGCAGGTTCTTACAGAAAAAGAGTATGGCGAAGCCATGGATCATGCGCGTAAATCAGGGCAATACTTCAAAGCTGCCATGGGAGCGGAAGCCGTCAAAGCCCTCTTATCGCAGATCAATCTGGAAGAATTGAACCAGGAACTCCGTGACAGGTTGAAAGATAGTACGGGACAGAAACGAGTAAGAACAATCCGACGGCTGGAAGTGGTGGAAGCATTTCGAAAATCCGGAAATCAGCCGGACTGGATGATTCTTGATGTAGTCCCTGTAATTCCACCGGACCTTCGCCCCATGGTGCAACTGGATGGTGGACGATTCGCCACCTCCGACCTGAATGATCTTTACCGCCGGGTTATTAACCGGAATAATCGATTAAAGCGACTGTTGGATCTTGGAGCCCCGGATATTATTGTTCGAAATGAAAAGCGAATGCTGCAGGAGGCTGTCGATGCACTGATTGATAATGGCCGCCGAGGCAAACCGGTTACCGGGCCGGGCAACCGGCCATTGAAATCTCTGTCAGATATGCTCAAGGGGAAACAGGGCCGTTTCCGACAGAATCTGCTGGGAAAACGTGTCGATTATTCTGGCCGATCGGTGATCGTCGTAGGCCCCGAATTAAAATTTTATCAGTGCGGCCTGCCCAAGAAGATGGCATTGGAACTGTTCAAACCCTTTGTCATGAAAATGCTGGTGGAAGAGGGGCATGCACATAATATTAAAAGCGCGAAAAGAATGGTAGAGAAAGTGCGGCCGGAAGTTTGGGATGTACTGGAAGAAGTCATCAAGAACCATCCTGTGCTGCTGAACCGGGCTCCGACTCTCCACAGGCTCGGCATACAGGCGTTTGAACCGGTTTTAGTCGAAGGAAAAGCCATCAAATTACACCCATTGGTATGCACGGCATACAACGCCGACTTCGACGGTGACCAAATGGCGGTTCATGTGCCGCTGTCTGCACATGCTCAGTCCGAAGCGCGCAATCTAATGCTTTCCGTTAATAATATATTGGCGCCCAAGGACGGACAACCCATCACCACACCAACGCAGGACATGGTCCTGGGAAGTTATTATCTGACAATTGATACACCTGGCGTAATGGGCGAAGGTATGATTTTTAAGGACTTCGAAGAAATGTTAATGGCTTATGATACAGGAAAAGTTGATCTTCATGCTCTGGTGAAAGTACGGATGAAGCCAAAAGGCACCACTGAAAGAAAACTCATTGAAAGTACGGTTGGTCGTTTTATTTTCAATGAAAAAATTCCGCAGGATCTTGGATTTGTTGACCGGGCGAAAGATGCATACTCGCTTGAAGTCGATTTCATATGTGATAAGAAGGCATTGGGGAAAATCATCGCTAAATGCTTCAGAAAACACGGCAACATAGTCACATCCGAAATGCTGGACTATATTAAAACCATTGGGTTTAAATTTTCAACTCGTGGTGCCATTACCATCGCCGTGTCAGACATGGAAGTGCCGGAAGAAAAAGCGGCTTTAATTGCCCAGGCGGAGGACAAAGTGGAACAGTATGAGCAGGTTTTCCGCCGCGGTCTGATTTCTGATGACGAACGGTATGAAAAAGTCATGAACGTGTGGGAAGAGACAACTGGTCAGGTAACAGATGCTCTGATGAAAGGACTGGACCGGATGAACAATGTTTTCATCATGGCACAGTCTGGTGCCAGGGGCAGTAAAAACCAGATTCGTCAATTAGGAGGCATGCGTGGACTGATGTCCAATGCCAGCGGCCACACAGTGGAAGTTCCGATAAAATCTAATTTCCGCGAGGGTCTATCCGTGCTTGAATATTTCATATCCACTCACGGCGCCAGGAAAGGGCTGGCGGATACAGCGCTTCGAACGGCAGATTCCGGTTACCTGACCAGACGGCTGGTGGATGTTGCGCAAGATGTGATTATTCGGGAAGAGGACTGCGGCACTAATGAGGGCATGGTGGTGGAAGCCTTCAAAGACGGAAATGAAATGATAGAAGATCTCTATGATCGACTGGTGGGAAGATACCTGCTCGAGGATGCAATAAACCCGGAAACAGGAGAAGTGCTGCTGGGAAAAAACAAAATGGTCATGGAAGAAGATGCAGATAGGATCATCGCTGCGGGTGTAACAAGTGCCCAGATTCGGTCTATCCTCAACTGCAAAACAAAATTTGGTATGTGCAAGGTATGCTACGGGCGGAATCTGGCCACCGGCAAACAGGTGGATGTTGGTGAAGCAGTAGGGATCATTGCAGCCCAGTCTATCGGGGAACCGGGTACCCAGTTGACTATGCGTACTTTCCACACTGGCGGCGTCGCCGGAGCCGACATCACACAAGGCCTTCCCCGTGTGGAGGAGTTGTTCGAAGCTAGAAAACCAAAAGGGCTGGCTATTATCAGTGAAATCGACGGAACCGTCTCCATTGTCGAGAACAAAAAGAAGCGCGAGGTACATGTTCGCGACGAAACTGATGAAAAAGTCTATGAAATCCCCTTTGGATCCAGAATTCGCGTGAAAGACGGTCAGTATATCGAAGCGGCAGAAGAAATCACCAATGGTTCTGTAAACCCTCACGATATTCTGCAGATCAAAGGTGTTATCGGTGTTCAAAACTATATCATCAAAGAAGTACAGCGGGTCTACCGAATGCAAGGGGTGGATATCAATGACAAGCATATTGAAGTCATTGTACGCCAGATGCTTGGTAAGGTTAAGATTGAAGACGATGGTGAATCAGAACTTCTCCCAGGAAGCCTGGAAAGCATTTACACCATTGAAGAAACGAACCAAAAAGCTATCGAAGAAGGTTTTGCACCAGTTCAGGGCAAACGGGTACTGCTGGGAATCACGAAAGCATCGCTGGCGACAGAATCATTCCTGTCTGCTGCATCTTTCCAGGAAACAACCCGTGTGCTGACGGAAGCGGCCATAAAAGGCAAAGAAGATTTTCTCATTGGTCTGAAAGAAAATGTGATCATAGGCAAACTGATCCCTGCAGGTACCGGCATGAAAAATTATATGGGAGTAGCCTTGGATCTGGATGAAGCGGCTGTTCCTGAGATGAAAGTTAAATCGCCGGTCAATATGGAAGAGGCAACCGTCAGCTAAGCCATTATCTAACAAAAACCTTACGAATAAGTTATTGACACACATTTTCTCAAGTGTTAGAATGGTAAAGTGTGTTATCGGACTCTTAGACGGCTAAAACCATTCATCAGGCAGGATTTCATTGTTATCTTATGATGAAGCCCTGCCCTGGTTACCGGTCGATGCTAAAGAGGCGATCCTGTTTGAAGAGGAGGAGAAAGAGTGTTGGAGCTGCTTCAACATGAAAAAAAAGTGGTCGGGATAAAGCAGGTAACCCGATCTCTGAATGAAGGTCAGCCACTAAAATGTGTGTATGTGGCCAGTGATGCGGAAACACATCTGCGTGAAAGAATACAAGGGCTAGCCTCAGAAAAGCAGGTTGACATTGTACTGGTGGAGAGCCGCAAAAAGCTCGGCCAGTTTTGTGGAATTGATGTGGGAGCGACCGTTGTTGCGGTTCTTAAATAGAAGTTCTCATTAACGAAAGGGAAAAGGAGGTGAAACATATGCCAACCATTAATCAGCTGGTTCGAAAAGGTCGAAAGGTCGAGATGGAAAAATCGGACTCTCCGGCACTCTTAAAGAGCTTTAACTCCCTGAGAAGAAAAGCGACTGATCAAAGTGCGCCGCAAAAACGGGGTGTCTGCACTTCTGTTAAAACAGTGACGCCCAAAAAGCCGAATTCTGCGCTTCGAAAAGTTGCCAGGGTTCGTCTAACAAACCAGATCGAGGTATCCGCTTATATTCCCGGTATGGGACATAACCTGCAAGAGCATAGTGTTGTTCTGATCAGGGGAGGAAGAGTGAAAGACCTTCCTGGTGTTCGTTACCACATTGTTCGTGGAACGCTTGATACTGCAGGTGTTGCTAACAGGATGCAGGGAAGATCCAAGTATGGAGCCAAGAGACCCAAAAAAAAATAATTACGTAACAGCGTTTAAGCATAGATGAATGGCGAGGGATCATTTCCTGGACGCATCGAGCTGTGAACGCACAACGGCATTTCAAGGAGTGCCGAGTACCGATGAATCTGTTTTATGGATAAGGAGGGAAGTAAAGTGCCGAGAAAAGGAAATGTACCTAAGAGAGTAGCACTTCCGGATCCCATGTATGGAAGTAAAGTCGTCACCAAGTTGATCAACAGCATCATGCTGGATGGCAAAAAAGGTGTGGCTCAAAAGATCGTTTATGGGGCGTTCGATATCATTAAAGAAAAAACTGGGCAAGACCCAATGGAAACCTTTGATAAGGCAATGAACAATATCATGCCTGTATTAGAGGTTAAAGCCAGACGTGTGGGTGGCGCCAATTACCAGGTGCCGGTAGAAGTCAGACCGGAACGCAGACAAACCCTGGGCATTCGTTGGTTGGTGAAATACACCAGACTTCGGGGAGAAAAGGTTATGGAAGAAAAACTTGCAAAAGAGCTTATGGATGCTGCAAACAGTATGGGTGCCTCTGTGAAAAAGAAAGAAGATACACACAAGATGGCAGAAGCAAACAAGGCGTTTGCGCATTACCGCTGGTAATACCGGTAACCGGGAATGATTCTGTGCATTGGCAGTATGAAAAGAGCAAATGCACAGCTGTTTCTTAAACAGCAACGGTTTATCGGGAAGTTGGAAGGAGGATCACAGTGCCAAGGCAGTTTTCACTAGAAAAAACGAGAAACATAGGAATCATGGCACATATCGACGCAGGTAAAACCACCACCACTGAACGCATTCTTTATTATGCGGGAAACATCCGTAAAATTGGTGAAACTCATGACGGTGCTTCTCAGATGGATTGGATGGAACAAGAAAAAGAGCGGGGAATAACGATTACTTCCGCCGCAACCACCTGTGAATGGAACGGCCACAGAGTCAATATTATTGACACACCAGGACACGTTGACTTTACGGTTGAAGTGGAGCGTTCGTTACGTGTGCTGGATGGTTCTGTAGCGGTTTTCTGTGCCAAAGGCGGTGTCGAACCTCAGTCAGAGACAGTATGGCGCCAGGCAGATAAGTACAAAGTTCCGAGAATTGCGTTCATCAATAAAATGGACATCATGGGTGCAGATTTTTATCAGGCAGTTGAAATGATGAAAGATCGCCTGGGGGCTAATGCAGTACCCATTCAGCTTCCCATTGGAAAAGAAGCCGACTTCATGGGAATCATTGATTTGGTGACTCAAAAGGCAAGAATTTATGAAGATGATTTAGGACAAAATGTACGTGTCGAAGAGATCCCGGATGACATGAAGGAACAGACAGCAAAGTTCCGCGAGCTAATGTTGGAAGCAGTGGCAGAAACCAGTGAAGATCTGATGATGAAGTACCTTGAAGGCGAAGAAATAACAGAAGAAGAGATTATTGCCGGTTTGCGGGTTGGCACAGTCAGCACTCATCTCACCCCGGTACTCTGCGGCTCGTCGTATAAAAATAAAGGTGTACAGCTGTTGTTGGACAAAGTGGTTGAGCTGATGCCGTCGCCATTGGACATTGAATCCATTCGCGGTATGTCGGAAGATGGCGAAACAGAAATGGTGCGTCACTCCGATGATTCAGAACCCTTTTCAGCGCTGGCGTTTAAAATAATGGCAGATCCATATGTGGGTAAACTCGCTTTCTTTAGAGTGTATTCCGGCGTACTCAAATCAGGTTCTTATGTCTACAACTCATCAAAGGGCAAGAAAGAAAGAATTGGGCGCATCCTTCAGATGCATGCCAATACAAGAAAAGAAATTGATGAAGTTTATTCGGGAGATATTGCAGCAGCAGTAGGTTTGAAGGACACCACAACTGGTGACACCTTATGTGATTCTGACTCTCCGGTCGTTCTGGAATCCATGACTTTCCCGGAACCGGTTATCAATGTGGCCATCGAACCAAAAACCAAGGCCGGACAGGAAAAAATGGGAATTGCTTTGCAAAAGCTGGCAGAAGAAGACCCCACATTCCGAACCTATACCGACCAGGAAACCGGGCAGACGATTATTGCGGGTATGGGAGAATTGCATTTGGAAATTATTGTTGATCGGATGATGCGGGAATTCAAAGTAGAAGCGAATGTGGGAAAACCTCAGGTTGCTTACAAGGAAACCATTACTCAGGAAGTTGAAGTGGAAGCTAAATATGTCCGTCAGTCTGGGGGTAAGGGCCAGTACGGCCATGTTAAACTGAAGATGATACCTCAGGAACCGGGCGCTGGATATGAATTTGAAAGCAAAATTGTCGGCGGCTCGATACCAAAGGAATACATTCCTGC
>JAWSUV010000062.1:0-14215 GCA_033549305.1 Bacillota bacterium
CCGACCGGTGGGCAGCGCCGAAGAGAAACAGGTCAACGTAAAAATCATTGCGGCGGTTAACCAAAACCCTTCGGAACTGATGCACAGCCGCCTCATCCGGGAAGACCTGTTCTATCGCCTCAGCAGCAACCTGCTCACCCTGCTCCCCCTGCGGGAGCGAAAGGAAGACATTCGACTCTACATCGACCATTTTGTCGAACTGTTCAGCAGGGAATACCGGAAGGACATCCAGCGACTCTCTCCCAGCCTGATGGAAATCCTCCACCAGTATACATGGCCGGGAAATGTGCGGGAACTGAAGCACATCATCGATTCCATGATCAACCTGACGGAAGAGCCGGTGCTAACCACACGGAACCTGCCCGTTTATTTCCGGGAAATCCTGCAGGCAAAAGAAGCAGTGTCGTGGGGACCAAAGGAATCTCCTGCTCCACTGGCCCGCTTGGAACCACTGAATGAACTTCTGGAGAATGTGGAACGCAGCCACATCGAAAAAGCGCTAAAAGCGACCAGAGGCAATGTGTCCCGGGCGGCAGAGCTGCTGGAAGTACCCCGCCAGACCCTGCGGTACCGCATGAAACGGCTGCAGATTGAATAAAGTGCCTGAGGATCGCTAATCGAAATGCTCACTATTAGCCACTTCTCTTTGGAAAATGCTCAATATTGAGCATTTTCTTTTTTGCGGGTTGGTTTGGTGGCGAAAATTTGGCAATCCAGTGACCGGTGGAATGACGAGAATAAAAGATCACCTGTTTCCAATACTTTCAGGCATCAGCAAATCTTGGCATAAAGGTTGCAATATTAGTTCACCGTGAAGTTGTTTGTGCATACTATCATGCATACAGTATTATAGACATTCGGCAGAATCGCCGGTATATTACTCAAACTGGAGGTGTTGTCTCTCGTGATCAGATACGTTCTAAAAAGATTATTGTTACTTATTCCGATTTTATTAGGTGTTTCACTTCTTATTTTCCTCATTATGGAACTGACGCCTGGCGATCCTGCAATTCGAATTTTAGGGATCGAGGCTCCTCCCGAAGCATTGGCGCAATTGAGAGTAGATTTGGGATTAAACAAACCGCTCCCTATCCGTTTTTTTGATTACATTTACAATATCGTGACGGGTTTCGATTTTGGGATGTCATGGAGAACTAAAAACCCAGTATTTGTTGATATTTTGCCGAGAATACCAGTCAGCGCAACACTTGCTTTCTTTGGAATCATATTCGCTACACTGTTTGGAATTCCATTGGGAGTTTTATCTGCAGTGAAACAGTATTCTAAAAGTGATACTGTTTTACGGGTCATTTCTACAATTCTTGTAGCAGTACCAACCTTCTTTCTAGCCATGCTCTTAATCTTAGGATTTTCCTCATACCTTGGATGGCTGCCATCCGGAGGGGCTGCCTCTTTAAAAAGTTATATTTTGCCGGTCATAACCTGCGGCGGGCCATATGGCTGTGCGATTCTTAGAATGACTCGCTCTACAATGCTTGAAGAAATCAGACAGGATTATGTGCGAACCGCAAGAGCAAAAGGTGTACCCAATAACATCATCACGTATAAGCATGCATTGAAGAATGCTCTCTTGCCGGTTGTAACAACGATTGGCCAAAATTTCGGAGCGATACTTGGCGGATCGGTAGTAGCCGAAAGTGTTTTTTCATTGCCGGGAATCGGCTCTCTGGTTATCTTAGGAATCAAATCAAAGGATACACCGACTGTCGTCGCAAGCGTATTGCTCATAGCATTCTTCTTTGCCATCATCATGCTTGTAGTTGATTTGCTGTATGCATTCATCGACCCGCGTATTAGAGCAAAGTATTCGAAAGCTTAAAATTGGAGGTAATGCCATGAATCCAGCAACAGTCAGCAGCGAACAATTCAGTGAGCCTATTGCAGTAGGCAACCTGTCTAAAAAAAGACTCTCCATTGAGATTTGGAAGCGAGTTATGAGGGATAAAAGCAGTGTCTTCAGCTTTGTTTTCCTGTGTATTCTC
This sequence comes from Bacillota bacterium, assembly GCA_033549305.1. Classification (GTDB taxonomy): domain Bacteria; phylum Bacillota; class Clostridia; order Peptostreptococcales; family Tindalliaceae; genus Anoxynatronum. Next base: position 2,004 of record JAWSUV010000062.1, read on the forward strand.
ATCTTCGTAGCACTCTTTGCCAATTTCCTGGTGGACGAAAGTTTAGTAACGGCTCAGAATGTAGCGGAACGCATTCAAAGCCCCTCTGCTGCGCATTGGTTCGGAACAGATCTATACGGTCGCGATATATTTGCCCGCATTGTTTATGGTTCTCGTGTTTCTTTGAGTATTGGTGTTTTTACAGTCATAATATCGACCACGATTGGTGGTTTATTAGGCGCTATTGCCGCATATTTTGGTGGAAAACTGGATGATATTATCATGCGGATAACGGATATTTTTCTGGCTATCCCCGAACAATTGCTGGCCATGTGCGTTGTGGCAGCAATGGGAGCTACTCCAATCAGTGTGATATCTGCTCTTAGTGTAGCGGTTATACCAAACAGAACCAGACTTGTTCGCTCCACAGTTCTAAGTATCGTTGACACGCAGTATGTAGAAGCGGCGCGTGCCGCTGGAATGAGAGATTTTGGAATAATATTGAAGGAAATTCTTCCCAACACCCTTGGACCCATCATCGTTGTTTCTACACAAGGAATCGCAAGCATAATGCTTACAGCTTCAAGTTTGAGCTATCTTGGCGTCGGAATACAGCCACCCACCCCTGAATGGGGTGCTATCATCTTTGAGGCACGCGAATTTCTGCGCCTGGCGCCGTATATGTGTATACTTCCCGGTCTTGTCATTGTGGCAACAGCACTTTCTTTCAACCTCATGGGTGATGGATTAAGAGATGCCCTGGATCCAAGACTAAAAGACTGATCGTTGTATAGTAAGGCAAAGGAGAGGAAACCATGAATGAGGATTTTTTAAGAGTTGAAAACCTTGAAGTAATCTATAAAACATCAGAAGAGGTGGTTCAGGCCGTAAATAATATCAGTCTCACCCTGGGAAAGGGAGAAACGTTGGGTTTAGTGGGAGAGACGGGGGCAGGCAAAACAACAACCGCTTTGGCTATAATGCGGCTTCTGCCTGAACGAACCGGAAAAGTAATCAACGGGACAATAACCTTTGAAGGCAAGGATATCATGAAATTATCGGACAACGAAATGCGTCTTCAAATTCGCGGCGAACGCATTGCAATGATATTTCAGGATCCAATGACTGCACTTAACCCGGTAATGACAGTCGGAGAACAGATCGCGGAAGCAATTTATTATCATGCTGAAAAAATTGATGCCGCCGAAATCGACAGACGTGTTGACAAAGTCCTTGAAATGGTAGGCATCAATGCCTCAAGAAAAAACGAATATCCACACCAGTTTTCGGGTGGAATGAAGCAACGCGTCGTGATCGCGATCGCTCTTTCCTGCGAACCCGTGCTGTTAATTGCTGATGAACCAACCACAGCTCTTGATGTTACCATACAAGCCCAAGTTCTGGAAATGATGGGAGAGCTTCGGGATCGTTTAGAAACAGCGATGATCATGATCACACATGACCTTGGGGTTGTGGCTCAGATTTGTGATAAGGTCGCTGTGATGTACGCAGGTGAATTAATCGAAACCGGGACACTGGAAGACATTTTTGTCAGTACGGAACATCATCCATATACAATAGGCCTGTTCGGGGCAATTCCTGATATGGTTACGCAATCAGATCGGCTATCTCCGATTCCAGGACTCATGCCAGATCCTGCAAAACTTCCAAAGGGATGTAATTTTCAAGATCGTTGCCCCAACCGCATGACAATCTGCATCGAAAAGAAACCGGAAAACTACATAAATGGAACTCACAGTATTGCCTGTCATTTATTATCAGAAAAGCGGTCGTAAGGAGAGATGATTATGAGCAGAATAGATCAGGGAACGCCGCTTATAGAACTGAGACATTTAAAAAAATATTATAAAGTTGGCGGAAAAAGCAGACTGCATGCCGTTGATGATATCAACGCTGAAATCTTATCAGGAACAACCCTGGGTGTCGTGGGAGAATCCGGATGCGGTAAAACAACACTGGGGCGCACGATACTCAAACTGATTGAGCCAACTGATGGGGAAATACTGTTTGAAGGAATAAATATTTCAAAACTGAGCTCAAGACAAATGTTGAAGTATCGAAGATCAATGCAGATTATTTTTCAAGATCCATATTCAAGCTTAAATCCAAGGAAAACAGTCTTTGAATCGATTGCCAGTCCTTTGATAGTTAATAGAATTTACAAAACTCCGGAAGAGATGAAGAAGCGTGTAGGAGAGGTTATGGATACCGTCGGTATAGCCAGACGATTGCAAAACTCGTATCCGCACGAGTTAGACGGCGGTCGGCGCCAACGTATCTGTATAGCCAGGGCACTTGTCTTAGAACCAAAATTCATCGTCTGCGACGAACCGGTTTCGGCATTGGACGTATCGATCCAGGCACAGATCCTGAACCTGCTGATGGATCTGCAGGACAATTTCAATCTGACATATCTATTTATCACCCACGACCTGTCGGTTGTCAGGCATATTTCTGATGAGATTATGGTCATGTATCTGGGAAGCTGCGTAGAAAAAGCGCCATCACGTGAACTCTTTAAAAACCCGATTCACCCATACACAAAAGCACTCCTTAAAGCGATACCGATACCAGACATTTCCTCGCGAACAAGAAAAATCGAAGTTGTTCGTGGTGAACTGACCAGTCCGATCGATCCCGAACCCGGGTGTCGCTTTGCACCAAGATGCGAAGACTGTATTTCTACGTGTATAGGCAAAACAATGGAACTGAATGAAGTTTCACCCAGACACTTTGTTGCTTGCCCCGTAATGGAGCAGAATCGACTTTAGCCAACGGCATGCTGCACACAAGTGCTTTGCATAGTAATGAAAGGAGTGTGAAAGGAGTGTGAAAGGAGCGGAAACGATTTACTCAACAGGATACTGTACATAAATTCTTTGCATAGTGATGAAAGGAGTGTTAAATGATGAAAATGAACTCAAGAAGGACTAAAATCTTCACCTTGTTGCTTAGCTTGATTCTGGTACTGTCCATATTCACAGGCTGTGGAGCAGCTAAAGCCGATGATGTGGCGAGTGGTGGTAAGCCGGTAGTCGTCTATGTTGCCGATATTTTCAACACGTTGAACCCGTATGATACTGGTGCTTTTTCAGACTCATACGTGTTTAATCAGGTTTACGAAACACTTGCAGTCGCCTCAGACACCGGAGAAACGTTTCCAAGTCTTGCTGAATCATGGGAAATCAGCGATGACGCATTGACTTACACAATTAAACTGGTAGAAGACGCGGTATTCCATAATACTGAGTTGCTCAAAGCTTCCGATGTCGTTTTCAGCTATAACTATGCTAAAGAGTTCCCAGCAAAGAGAGCTTTTTACGGGATGGTTAAAACCGTAAAAGCCATTGATGACTTCACCGTCGAATTTACACTTGAATCACCAAGTCCTCTTTTCCTGGCATATTCACAGCAGATTCCTATCATTAATGAAAAGTTTGTCAATGACAACGGTGGAGACATTTCCAAGGGCGTCTGCGGAACCGGTCCCTATACCATCGTAAGCTATGATCCTGCAGTTAAGGTAGTATTAACATCCTATCCCGAATATCGCCTTGGCCCCGCTAGCATCAAAGACGTAGAACTTCGTTTCATGAGTGATGCATCATCTGGTGTTATCGCACTGGAATCCGGTGAAGTGAACTTCATGTCTGTACCTCCGGTTATGGCTGGCAGATTCATGAATAATCCAGAGTACAATACAAAGCTAACATTACCGCTTTATACAGCTGTTGTAGCGATGAACACAAAAGTCCCGCCATTTGACAACAAGCTCGTTCGTCAAGCATTTACAATGGCTTGTGACAGAGAAAGCATTATCGACATCGCTCATGAAGGATTTGGAACACCTGCCAAGCTCCAGGCTTACACAAACAGCTTTGGTGTTGACTTGACTGATGTGGCAGATTTCTCCTATAATCCTGAAGCTGCAAAGGCTAAACTGGCTGAAGCAGGTTATCCGAACGGCATGAACTTATCTAGTGATTTTGGTGTAAAAATGCTCACAATTCCAGGAACCTTCCACGAAAAGGTTGGGCAGGTTTTCCAGAATAATTTAGCAGAGATTGGTGTGATTGTTGAACTCCAAAGCACGCAAACTCCAGATGAAGATGTTGAAAGCGGAAACTTTGCCATCATGAATCAGGGTGCTACCTACAGAGTGGATTTCTCCTATAACGAATGCAACTACGGAACAATCGGTATCGGCGGCAACAACTATTCTCAGATGAGCATCCCTTATGTCGATGAAATGTTTGCAAAGGGAGCAGCTGAGACTGATCCCGAAGCAAGAAAAGCAATCTACAAAGAACTGATCGAATTTCTCGTAGATTATTGCCCGGGGATCCCTGTGTTCCACAAGCAAGAAGTCTATGTATGGAGCAAAGACCTGAACGCAACGGCTCACGACGCCGGAATGTTCCCGTTCTTCTGCTATGAGTGGAGTTGGAAATAATTAAATCAGAAATGCAGTCATGAATCAATATTGGATGCGTAGCTCCAGAGCTGCGCATCCTTACCCAAAGTTAACTTTATTTGAACTTATTGGCGGAAGAAATATAAGAGGCAAAGGAGATACAGAGATGAAAGTTGGAGTTTTAGGATCAGGGAATGGAGGACAGGCGGTTGCTTTTGAATGGGCAAAAGCCGGTCATGATATCTACATGTTCGATTTCGAAGAATTTCCTAAAAATATTGAAGCCATAAATAAAGCAGGTGGCATTACTTCGGAAGGGGAACTCGAAGGTTTTCAAAAAGTCATTTATGCGGGGCATGACATTTCAGAGGTTATTCCAGATGCTGACTTAGTATTCGTAGTAGGACCGGCATATAGCACAGAACCATTTGCCAGAGTGTGCAAGCCTTATGTTAAAGCAGGCCAGAATTACGTCATCTGTCCGAGTTCTTGCGCTGGAAGCATCGTGTTTAAAAATGCAATTGGACTTGATATTGAGGATGATTCAGTCGTCATATCGGAAACATCCACTTTACCATATGCAGTGCGTATCGTCGGAGACGCCAAAATCGCAGTTTACAACAGACTTAAAGGCGGTTACTTTGTAGCGGCTTTGCCTAATAAACATACAAAATTGGTCTTTGACATACTTTCATCTGTATACGCAGAATTGGAGATGGCAGAAAACATTCTTAAAACAACACTTCAAAATGCAAATCCAGTAATACATCCTACTGTCACATTGTTAAATGCAGCTTTGATTGAACGTACCCAAGGAGACTTTTTATTCTATGAAGAAGGTGTGACAACTGGAGTCGGCAGATTAATGAAAGCTGTAGACGATGAGAGAATCGCAATCGGCAAAAAGTTGAAAACGGTTGTCATACCTGATCCCGTGCTTGGTATGGATCAAGGATATATGGCTGAGGCTACTTATGATATCGGATATTCGAAGGCGCCGGGATTCAAGGGAATCAAGGCGCAATCGCAGCTTGACCATAGATATTTGAACGAAGACGCCGGTTATGGCCTTGCATTTCTTACAGATTTAGCCAAACACATCGGTGTTATGACGCCCGCCATGGATGCAATAATCGTGATCGCCTCTTATTTAATGGCCAGGGATTACAGGGGAGAAAAGCTAAGAACCATGAAAACCTTAGGATTAGAAAAATACAGCTTGGAAGAATTAATCGAAATTCTCTAATTTTCCTCCATTAATGCATTCGTCGCTCCTTGTTGGTAAAAAGTATTCAAGATTTTGTCAATAAGGAGTAGACGAATCAAAACCAGTATTTCAAGGGTTCTTTTACAATCATTTGATCGTTTGGGTTGAGTCTGTTCGCAAGTGTACAATCCTGGTAATACTTCTGGCATGTGTCTAATAGCGTATTTTACTTCACGATGAATACTCCTGCTTCTTTGCGTAACCTTTCAGTCTTTTCTCCAGTAGATTTTCCTGATGGAAATATCGGATGGTCCTCCATTTGATCAGATCATGGCGTACCATTTAAACACGGAAAAAGCCGAAAACCAAGCATCTTAAGTTTTAGGCACTCTGGCAGTGGGCAGACAGATGAATAAGAAAACGATCTAAACCTTCCGACATAATTGGGGAGCGTGGATCTCCTGGTTAAACATGGACGCTTATGACCAGGAAGGAGCAGCAGCGTAACCGGCCTTTTGGCCGGTTTTTGTCATTTTCTTCACAAAAATCAGCGACTTCTGTGTGAAGAGGTGAATCGCAGGAAAGGGGTTGATCTGATACGGAACTTTCGGGACACGCACTATTGACCGTTACCCTGCCTGAAAGACAGGATAAAGAGAGGGAGTGGAGACATGAAAAAACGCATCGCTTTGTTGCTGGTCGTCTGTTTGGTCATGAGCACCCCACTGATGGCACTCGCTGCAAGACCCAATACGCCGGGCCTACCGGCAGACATCGTTACACCGCTGTATCTGAACCTTGGTGATTCCATCGCCTATGGCATGAGTGCGGAGCCGGGGAAAAGCTATTTTGATCGGTACGCCAGAACATTGCAGCCTGGCTTGGCTGTGAACATGGGAGCTCAGGGCCTGACAAGCGGAGAGCTGTTGGCTGGTCTCGGTTTGCCTGACGTGCAACTGGCTGTCGCTGGCGCTGATGTCATCAACATCAGCATCGGCGGAAATAACCTGCTGCGACCGGTGATTCTGGCCGCTTTTGGGGCCTATGGTCTGAATTATGGAGATTATGGCGATATGGAAGCAGCCCTGACTGCCTTGTATACAGCTATTTATGTAGATGAAATGTTAATTCCAGGCACATGGGAGACAACAATTAACTCGATACTTACTTCACCTGAACTCAGCGGTTTCTTAACGGCAAGAGCCACTGATTTTACTGATGACTGGGGTTCGATCATTGCTTCAATCCGCAGCTTAAACGAGAATGCCACCATCAAAGTGCTGAACCTGTACAATCCGGTGAAAGCAGAACACACCCCCCTGCTTCACGCAAACTTTGAAGAGCTGCTGGCCCCCATGAATCAAACCCTTAATCAACTCCAGACTGTTTATGGATACCAGGTAGCCGATGTGTATACCGCTTTCAAGAATGATAAAAAATCTGTTGAATTCACCCTTGCACTGGATTCCCTGAACCTGGATCCTCATCCGACAACAAAAGGGCATCAAATCATATTCCGTGAACTGATGAAGCTGGGCAATGTACGGGCCTTCCAGCCGGGGAAACCGGACTTTGCCGGAAATCAGGCAAGGCTTGCAATAACTGAGACCGAGGAAATTGCTATTGATGATGTTGGCGGCCTGCCAGCAGCCCATGAAGTTACCGGAGCCGAATTGGGCGAACTGGTCGCTCAAACAGCCCAGGAAGATCCGGGAGCGTTGGTTGACCATATCCGATAGAAACCTGTTTTTGATCCCCTGTCCGCCGATGGACACCTCAACAAGGTAGTCATGAGTAGGATACGGCCGGTGGGCTGCTTGTCTGCTCAAGGAAAGGATGTGGAAATGGTGAGGAACATTAAATGGAAAGCAGCGTTACTGGCGGTGATGCTGCTCGTCGCGATGCTGGCAGCGCCGGTCACGGCAGCGCCGGGCATGGCGGTTGAGCGGGCGGACTACCTGGTAGGCTTTCACGGCCCCCCCAGCCGGGCTTTGGTGGAGCAGTTTGGCGGACAGGTGTATGCGGAATTTACCATCGTTGACGCCATCGCGGTGCGCTTACCGACTCCAGCAGTGACAGCGCTGGAAAAGAATCCCATGGTCGCCTATGTGGAGCCGGATGCGGAAGTGTATGCCCTGGAACAGACGGTGCCCTGGGGGATTGACCGGGTCTTTAATGGTGAGACTAGTCGTGGCACCACCTGGGGTACGACCAAAGGGAAAGGGATTGGCGTCGCCGTGCTGGACACGGGCATTGGTCCTCATGAGGACCTGATTGTCCAGGGTGGTGTGCGGTACTATACCCAGGGACTCATTTTCCCGCGCTTGTATAAAGATAACAAATACCAGGACGGTCACGGACACGGCACTCATGTGGCGGGCACAGTGGCGGCCTTGGACAATAACTTCGGAGTCGTCGGAGTTGCACCGGCTGCCGATCTGTACGCCGTCAAGGTGCTGACCGACAGCGGCAGCGGCAGTACGACAGCCACTATTGCCGGCATTCAGTGGGTGGTGGACAACGCATCCGCTAAGAACATCAAAATCATCAACATGAGCCTCGGAAGCCCTTCCTATTCGGAAACCTTCAAAAATGCCTGTGATAATGCCTATAACGCAGGGATCCTGGTGGTTTCCTCCGCCGGCAACAGCGGAAACAGTACAGGCACCGGCGATAATGTGGGATACCCGGCCAAATATGCTTCAGTCGTGGCCGTGGCAGCTTCCGACAGCAGCGACCAGCGGGCCTATTTTTCCAGCACCGGACCCGCTGTGGAGCTCATTGCTCCCGGGGCTTCCGTGCTCAGCACCGTTCTCAACAACGGCTATGCGACCTACAATGGCACCTCCATGGCCTCCCCTCATGTGGCCGGCGTGGCAGCCCTGGTGTGGGGGGCTAAGCCATCGTTGAAGAATACAGAAGTCAGAGGGATTTTCTCAGCGACTGCCGAGAATTTGGGACTTCCCAAGGAACATCAGGGCAATGGGCTTGTACGGGCTGATCTGGCGGTGGCGAAAGCTGAAGGCATTGAGCCTCCACCTCCGCCTCAAGAATACAGTCTAACCATCTCCAGCACTACTGGGGGCTCGGTGACAACACCGGGTGAAGGCAACTTTACCTACTCGGATGGAACCGTCGTCAATCTTGTGGCAGTGGCCGACAGTGGTTACCAATTTGTTAACTGGACCGGCGACACAGGCTCCATCGCCAATGTGAACGCTGCCTCGACCACCATCACCATGAACGGCAGTTACAGCATCACAGCCAATTTTGAAGCGATTATTCCACCAAATGACGACCCATATTCGGTCAGTGTCACCACAGACAAAGCAACCTATGGCTTTAACGCCTGGGTGAACATCACTGTGACTGTTCAGGAAGGAACTGCCAATGCAGCGGGTGTGAGTGTGTCAATGGGAATAGAGGCTCCTGACGGCAGTGATGTATCCAGCCAGACAGGAACAACCGACACCAGCGGTGTGGCGGCCTTCCGTTACCGAATCGGCAATGCACGTACGGCGCAAAAAGGGGTATACACCGTTTCCGCTTCCGCCAGCAAGAATAATGAGCCTTATTCAGGCAGTATCACTTTCACTGTTCAATAAGCGTATACAAATCCACCTGGCCGCATAATAGTCCAGGCAATGAATCTCCTATCCACAGCAAAAGACCGGTATCCGCCGGTCTTTTGCTTATCTTTTTAGACACTGTTGATCTGTACCGACCGGTTTCATGATTTACGGCCCGGTCACAGGGTACTATGAAAGTGTGGCGAAGATATATCTTTCTGAACGTTCTTAATTGCCGACAGGAGGTTATTGACATGCGCATCCAAAATGTGGCATTACTGGCTTTTATTGGATCCTTTTTTCTTTTAATCGTCTTTATTGCCCTGGCATCCTATGTATTGGCAGCCATCGGGCTGTACACCATGGCCAAAAACCGGGGAATTGAAAACGCCTGGATTGCCTGGATTCCGGTAGTTCAGCTGTACATCCTGGGCAGGCTCATCGGCACGCTTCCCATCAGCTCCTATGAGGTGCCCCAGCCGGAACTGGTGCTGCCGGGTCTTGCAGTGGCCGGGTCGGTGCTGAGCAATGTGCGCCTGATCGGCGGTCTGATTGGGCTTGCCTCCCTGGTGATCAACCTGTTTGCCCTGCACAAGCTGTACCGCATTTACCGGCCGGACCAGGCTACTCTCTACCTGGTACTCAGCATCCTGCTGCCCTTCATGGGTCCGGTGTTCCTGTTCATCATGCGGAACGACGAACCGGTGGTTGCGGACTAGCCGGAGATGGCGCTGCCCGCTTCAGCCGGGCTGACTGCTGATATTCCGTTTAAGCCGGGATGACAGACCCCCATGGCACATGAGATAAAAAGATCCATCTTACTCTCCTTTTAACTGAATAGAAACTTTCCAAAAACAGCCCATTCTGGATGAATCTCCAGGTGGGCTGTTTTCCGTTTCACATCAATCGAAGGTCATTGTTTCGACCACATCAAATCAAGAGATATGTGAAACGAGTGAAACATATGAAACAGATAATGAAACATATTATGAAACATATAAGTGGTTCGCCTAATGAGCGGCAGGAAAAAATGTTGCAAAAAGTCACTTTTCAAAACTGGCATGCAACTTGCTTATATAGATGATGACGAATACAGCATGCACTGCCTCTGTTTAATCTGAGATGCTGCTGACTGACCGGTTAAATGCCTGAAAAGTGAGGTGTCACATCTTGATAAATCAATGGAAGCAGGTAGACGAAAAAATCCGTGCCGGCAGCCAGATCGTGGAAGTGAATCAGGAACACTTTTACCGGGCAATCAAGTGGCCAGTCCTTAAAGGCATCCAGGATCAGTTCGGCATCCAATTAAAGGATCTTGAAATCCGCTCTTTGACTCAGGGGATCATTCCGGAAAAGTACTGGCGCAACATATGCGCCATTGGCATTAAGGGTCAGACAGCATTGATTCAAAGCTGCATTGGTATCGCCGGGACCGGCGGGCTGGGTGGTCATGTTGTTGAACTTGCCGCCCGGATGGGATTCGGATCCATTGTCTGTGTAGACGGGGATGATTTTGAAGAAAGCAATTTAAACCGGCAGATTCTCTGCCGCTATGATCTGTTAGGCACATCAAAGGCAGAAGCTGCCGTCAGGCGGATCAATGACATTAATCCGGCTGTTGATGCAGGCGCTGTCTCGATGAAAAGCACATCAGAGGATTTTATCAGCTGCTTCAGGGAATGCCAGCTGCTCATTGACTGTCTGGACTCTGCCGAATCACGGAAGTATTTAATGCAGGCGGCAGGAGAACTGGGTATACCCTGGATCCACGGCGCCGTCGCCGGTTTTCGGGGTCAGGTGATGACCGTCTTTCCGGAGGATCAGCGCGTCGCCGGACTGCTCAAAACGTCACTGGATGGCAGAGGTGCAGAAAAAGTAATGGGAACTCCCGCTGCAAGCCCGGCCATGGTGGCTGCCTGGCAGGTGCAGGAAGCGGTCAAAGTTATTACAGGAAAAGGAACGTTAATCCGCAACCGGATGCTGATTATGGACGCATATCAGGGGACGGTGCAGATCATAGCAGTATAAACCTAAAGGAGCGTGAAGATACGTGTTAAAAGATCGACTGGAAATTGACCTGAAACGAGTGGACGAGATCAATGCCTTTTTGAAAGATCCGGATAATCCGCTGATCCGGGAAATCACCCGGGTGGTGGGCAAGTACGGAACACCGGAAGAAATCAACGCCAAAGCCCGTCAGGCCCGGCAGCTGCCGGTGATGATGGACCGGTTGAAAAGAATGAAATCACCCTATGTGAAGGATTTGGAATGGCTGATGGAGCAGCGTGACCAGGGTGCTTTTATCACCATGGGCGAATACCGCCAAAAAATCATGGGAGAATCAGCAGCCCGCACTTACTTCGAGGAAGGAAAGGCAGTCACCCTGGAAATCAGTGCCCTTCAGTACTTCCCCTGGTTGATCACTGAAGCCAAACAAGCCATTGAAAAACAGGAAATCATGCCTGGCCGTTACATCCGGGTACGCAAAATGAAAGAAGCAGAAGGTGACAACGGAGATACCATCGCCATCGCAGCCGCCATGGAAATCATCGGGGCCAGCTACGTGGAAACCCTTGATACCAAGGGAACGGACGGATCCAACGTGCATCTTGGCGGACCGGATACCATCACCGGTTATTTCGGCGGCATCGGACAGCCCAACAAGCATCCCCTGAAATGGATTGATGAATACCTTTACTACTATACCAGCTACGGCGTCAGCCAGGTGCTGAACATTAACCCCGGAACGGTCTTCATCGCCTACATGCTCCACAAGATGGGCATTGACATCGAATTCAAGATTTCCGTGTTCATGGGCAATGACAATCCCTTCTCTGTGCTCTGGACCCTGATGATGGCCAAAATGTTCTCCCGGGATGACGGCACCACACCCTTGGTGGGCTTTAACCTCAGCAACTCCGTGGACAACGAAACCATTGAAATCAGTTCTCTCATCCGCAACCGGCTGGACCTGGAAAACAATGTACGCATCGAACACCACATTACCGAAACCTACAAGAGC
>JAWSUV010000063.1:0-14064 GCA_033549305.1 Bacillota bacterium
ACCTGGGTTTTACCCCCCACCCGGGAAACAGAGGTGCCAATTTTCACTGCCGGCAGGTTCCCTTTCTGGTACAGCTTGGACGAAAGAGCAATTTGACCATCGGTAATGGAAATAAGATTGGTGGGGATATAAGCGGACAGGTTTTCTGCCTGGGTTTCAATAATGGGCAGTGCCGTCAGACTTCCACCGCCAAATGCCGGTTTTAAGTGAGTAGAGCGTTCCAGCAGCCGGGAGTGAATGTAGAAAATGTCCCCGGGATAAGCTTCCCGTCCGGGTGGCCGTTCCAATAGCAGTGACAGTTCCCGGTACGCCCGGGCATGGCGGGTCAGGTCATCATAAATGATCAGTACATCCCTGCCCTTTTCCATAAAATACTCCCCCAGAGAAGTGGCGGCGTAGGGGGCAACAAAAGAAACCCCCGGTGCCGATTCAGAACCAGCCACCATGACGACCGTATAGTCCATGGCACCATGCTCTTTTAACACCTCAATCACCTTGGCCACAGCGGTGATTTGCTGACCAATGGCACAGTAGATGCAGATCACATCTGCCTCACGCTGGTTAATGATGGTGTCGACGGCAATAGCGGTTTTACCGGTTTGCCGGTCGCCCAGAATCAGCTCCCGCTGGCCTTTGCCAATGGGTACCACCGAATCGATCACTTTCAGACCCGTTTGCAGGGGTTTATTCACGGGAGCCCGGTGCATGATGGGGGGTGCTTCCCGTTCAATGGGCATCCGCTGGTCCATTTCAATGGGGCCCAGATCGTCCAGGGGTTCGCCCAGTGGACTGATGACCCGGCCCAACACATCCTGTGACACGGGAATGTCTGCCACCTGGTAACTTCGTGTCACCCTGTCGCCTGATTGAACTTGTTTGTATTCTCCCAAAAGAATCACGCCGACGGAACGGTGATCCAGGTTAAAAGCCATGCCCATGGTCCCTCCAGGAAACTTGATGAGTTCCTGGTTTTTAACGGCCTTTAACCCCTTGATAACGGCAATGCCGCTGTCAATGGAAATCACTGTCCCGCTTTCTTCCACATCCTCTTTGCCCAGTTCATTCTCCAGGGCTGAGTCGATGGCCTCTTCCAATAGGGAAAGTTGTTTTGTCAGCATGGATTTACCACCTTACCTGATCGAATCGATCTGACGGCAGCCTGGTTTAGGCCGTCCGTTTTCTAATGATTTCCTGGATGTTCTTTTCTGCTTCTTCCAGATATTTGCGCACATTGGTATGCACTGTCAGCGTTTCAAGTTTCAGTTCATACCCCTGGATCAGTGCATCATCCACTTCATAGGCGATTTCCTTATAGGTACCCACTTTCTCTTTAATGACCTTTTCCAGTGTTTCTTTTTGCTCCTCCGACAGTTTTTCTGAACTGAGGAGGATGATGCGTTCATCTTTGGATTCCATGTCTTCCTTCAGGGTCTCTTCGTCGATTTCTTCCACTTTTTTGACGAAGGACTCAAACACCTTTTCACTGAGTTTTGCTTCTGAAAAGGCTCCCAGAATGTGCTCCGCAATTTTAACGGCATTATGACCCAGCGCAGCCCGCAGGTCATGGATGAACCGTTCCTGCTCTTCATCCACTTCCTTGATATAGTCGCTGCGTTTTTGTGCTGCTTCTTCCTTGTAGGCAGCCATCAGTTCTTCTTTCTTTTCCTGCGCCTGTTGTTTCGCCATTTCCACCTGCTGGTCTTTCTCCTTTTCCAACTCTGCCAAGTTGTGATTGTAGGTTTCAATTAATGCATCAGCCTTTTTCATTTTCTCCTCCGCTTTTTTCTGGTTGTCACGGATCCGTTGCTGCCGGTCGTCCATGGCTTTGTTCACGGGTTTATAAAAGACTTTATACAACAGAAAGAGAAGAATGAAAAAGTTGATCATTTGTGCGATGATTTCGAACCAGTTAATATTCATAGCGGCCTACCCTGTGATTAGATTCCAGAATGGATTGGCAAAAAGCAAGATCATTGAAACCACAAAGCAGTAAATGGCAGTTGATTCAATCATGGCAAGACCGACAAAAAGTGTTCTGGAAATGGTATTGGCTTCATCAGGCTGTTGGGCAATTGACGCCAGTGCCTGGGCAACGGCTTTCCCCTGCCCTAAAGCGGGCGCAATGGAGCCGATGGCAATGGTCATTCCGGCGATCACAATTGATGTCATTCCGATTACACTCACAGAATCCATTCGACAACCTCCTCGTTTATTGTTCGCTGTTTGCTTTCTCTTTTTCTTTTTTATTTTTTGTGGCGGAACCAATGTAGACAATCGCTAAGATGGCAAATATATACGCCTGTATCACGCCGGTGAGCAGCCCCAGTACCTGCATGACTACCGGAAAAAACAGTGGAATGACCCCCAGCAGGATGACGGCGATGACGCTGGCACTCATCACATTACCGTACAGACGAATGGCCAGGGACAAGGTGCGGGTGATTTCACTGATGATGTTAAAGGGAAGCATCGCAACAGTGGGTTTGATGTATTCCTTCAGGTACCCTTTAATCCCCTGGCTGGCAATGCCAAATACGGGTACCGCTAAAAAGACACACAGTGCCAGTGCGATGGTGGTGTTGAGCGATCCGGTGGGAGGGCGGAATCCCGGTACCACGGAGAGGATGTTGGATGCCAGGATAAAAATAAACAGGGTGCCGATAAAGGGCAGGTACTGCCCCGGGTCCTGGCGGCTGACCTCATAAATCTGTTTTTTTATCGTAATGATCAGGGCTTCCAAAATGTTTTGGCCACGACTGATTTCAGGGCCGGGCTTTACGTTGCGGGTGATCAGGTAGGACCCCACCACTAATATAAACATGGTGACCCACGTAAAAACAAGTGTGGCTGAGATGGTCACAAACCGCCACTGAAAATAAACAATATCACTGGGGTCAAGATTCATACACTCACTCCCTTTCAGTTGGCGCAGCGGGTTTCTCCCTTACCCTGGCAATCATCACAAACTTCATCAGCATGACGCCCACCACCGCTGCCAGCAGGTTTTTAATCTCCCCTGCCATTAAAAAATACAGCCCTGTCAACAGAACCGCCATTCGCACCAACAGGCTGGCCATCATCAGAAGCCCTGGATGTTTAACTGTCGGAAGTTGTTGAACACTCCAGTAAAGGCCGCCAAAAAAAACCAGGCCTAATACAACACCGCCAAAAAACCCCACAACCAATTCATCCGCCTCCTCTTACTCTTCTTCGCTCTTTTGCTTCACCCAGTGCCAGGCATTGAAACAACCCATGATAATACCGGCAAACAACAGGGTAAGGGTCCACGAGAACCCTGTCGGGTAGCGATTATCCAGGAAGACACCTGCGGCAATGCCTAACAAGGTGGGAATGGCAATGGACCAGCCCACAATACCGAACAGTCCCAATCCGAACATGATGTCGTCCTTTTCCCCTCTTGCTTTTATTTTCTTGGCAGCATCCGACTGGATCTTATGTTCCATTTTTTCTTCCGGAGAAAGCTTTTTCTTATCCAACGGGCCACCTCTTTATGATTCGATTTCCATAAAACGTCTGATGGTATCGGTTTCCAGTTTAATCAGCACTTCGTTGGCCTTTTTTTCCCGTTCATCTAGTTTCTGAACGCTTTCCATCAGCGTCTGATGCAGTTTTTCCAGGGATTCGCCTTTGACGGCCTGATAGGCGGAGACATACACTGTATCCCCTTCCTTCACCAACGTTCCCTGCTGAATGGCGAAGTATTCGTCCTGATTGTCCCGCGTCAAGGTCAAGATCCCAGGTTGCAGACTCCAGACCACATCAATGTGCTTGGGTAACATCTGAAAACTGCCTTCGGCGCCAGGCGCGGTGATTTTGTCCACCGGCTGGTCAAGCAGGGTTCGGTAAGGAAGCACCAGTTTAATCTGCATTTTCCTTTGTTCGCTCCCTTCGTTTTTCATCCGCTTCATCAATGGTGCCAATCATGTAAAAATCACTTTCAATATACCCGCTGTATTCATCATTCAGGATCTTTTCACAGCCCGTCAGGGTGTCTTCCAGTTCCACCAGTTTTCCCTGCATGCCGGTAAACTGTTCCGTGGTAAAGAAGGGCTGTGTTAAAAAGCGTTCCAACAACCTGGCCCGGTTCACAATGTTTCGGTCATCCTGGGACAATTCTTCGATGCCAAGCATGGCGATGATGTCTTTCAGGTCTTCATAGGAAGCCAGTGTTCTTTTAATTTCCTGTGCAATCAGATAATGCCGTTCTCCCACGATGGACTTGCTCAGCATGGTGGAAGATGATTCAAGGGGGCTGATGGCCGGATACAGCCCTTCGCTGGCCCGCTTTCGGGACAGCACCACAGAAGCGGAAAGATGGGAAAAGGTGTGGGTGGCCGAGGGGTCGGTGAAATCGTCTGCCGGCACATACACCGCCTGGATGGAGGTGATGGACCCGGAGCGGGTGCTTGAAATTCGTTCTTCCAATTCCGCCAATTCAGTGGCCAGGGTGGGCTGGTACCCTACCCGGGAAGGCATTTTACCCATGAGGCCCGACACTTCTGAACCTGCCTGAACAAACCTGAATATATTGTCGATGAGCAGGAGGATATCCTTTTTCTCTTCATCCCGCAGGTATTCAGCCATGGAAAGTGCTGCGTGACCCACCCGTAAACGGGCGCCGGGGGGTTCGTTCATCTGCCCGAAAATAAGCACCGCGTTTTCGTAGACACCGGCATCTATCATTTCCCGGTACAACTCTTCCGCTTCACGGGAACGCTCACCGATTCCGCAAAAGACGCTGTATCCCTTGGTTTTTTTGGCTGTGTTGTTGATCAATTCGGTAATGAGAACGGTTTTGCCCACACCTGCCCCGCCAAAAAGCCCGGCCTTGCCGCCCTTGGCAAGGGGGGTCAGCAGGTCGATGACTTTGATCCCGGTGAGGAACAGTTCATCTGAAGGAACCCGTTTGGAGAAGGGCACCGGTTTTTGGTGTATGGACCGGCGGGGAACGTCATCGCCCAGGTTGTCGTCTCCATCCAGCCGGTTTCCGAACAGATCAAACATTTTCCCCAGGGTTTCCGTGCCTACGGGCACAGTGACAGGCCCGCCTGTGTCAATGACGGCATCCCCGCGGGAGATCCCGGCAGTGAACGTCAGGGCAATGGCTTTTACTGTGACGTCGTTGACATAGGCGTTCACTTCCATGATGATCTCCTGGTTTTCACCTGTCACCAGTTTATCGTTCATTCCCGGCAGCTGATCCTTAAAGACAACTTCGATCACACTGCCTCTGATGGATTTGATGGTTCCCATATTTTGATCTGCCATGGATAAACGCTCCTATCCTTGTCTTTGATACACTTAATGAGTAACTACCCGATAACCCTCACTCTTAATCGAAGACGGTGAACGGATTGGCATCCCCTTTATCGTACCTGCATGCGCCCAAAAAATTCCCCCGCACTGCCGGCGGGGGAAGGGTGTCTCATCTTTCATGTCGCATGTTAGGTAATGGACGCCTGATAAATCTGTTCAATGGAATGCTGCAGCATGCTGTTAAACTCGTTGTCTGTCTGCTGTGCCGTCAGCCCTTCCGCCAGTGCGCGGGAGAAACTGGCGATAATACCCGGATTTCGCGACAGGCGTTCAACGGCATCCTCCCGGGTGTAACCACCGGACAGGGCAACCGCCCGCAGAACACGGGGATGGGCGGCCAACTCCGAGTAGAAACCATCCCGGTCTGGAATGGAGAGCTTCAGCATGACCGTCCGGTCTTCCGGCAGCCTGTTGAGATGCTCCAGAATGAAATCTTTCAGCAGCTTCTCCGATTCAGCTTTGTCTTTGCTGTGAATATCCACTTCGGGTTCCAGGATGGGCACCAGTCCGGCGGCGGTGATCTGTTCTCCGTATTCAAACTGCTGGTCCACAATGTTGAGGATCCCTCCCGGATTGGCACTTTTGATCACTGACCGCATCTTGGTACCGAACACATGGCGTTCGACAGCCCGTTTCAGCAGATTGTCCAGGCCGGTGATCGGCTTCATCCTCTGCACACCTTCCGAGAGATCCGCCAACCCTTTATCCACCTTCAGAAAGGAAACGATACCCTTTTTTTCCCACAGATAATCCGCCGTCGGCAGACCGTCAATGGTCCTGTCCATGGTTTGTTCGAACAGGATCACACCCAGGATATGTTCGGATGTGAAAGACGGGCTGGTAATGATCCTGGATCTCATGGCGTGAACGAGATCGAACATTTCCTCTTCCCCGGCATACTGATCCTCTGAAATGCCATATCCCGCCAGCGCTTTAGGTGTGCTGCCGCCACTCTGGTCAAGGGCTGCAATGAATCCCTGCCCACTTTGCATTCTTTCCATTTGCTGCTTGTTCATGTAACGCACCTCATTTCTCAAATTCATCCCACTAAATGCCCCATCTGTTCGATGATTGTCTCTTTGTCTGCCGGCATAACTGCCTTCAGTTAGATTATATCCTTAACTGCTGATTTCAAACCTTGTGGAAGAATAGTGATTTGCCCTCGGAATCTGGGTAAGATAAGAAAAGCAGGCAGATAAGGGGGTATTTGATGCGGTACACCGTGGACGAAAAAGTATTTGACCTGAATCCGGAGATCAAATTCGGCATCATCATCGGCACTGGTCTGACAAACTCAGCGACCACCGAAGATGATGAACGAAGACTGCGCCGATCGGAGGCGCATATGCGCGAGATGTACGGACCGGATGATGTAAGAAGCCTGCCCAATGTGGCGCTCTACCGGGAGGTGATGAGCAAAGCGGGCATCAACCCCAATAAATTTCAGGTGTCCGTGGAAGCCATGTACAAACGGATCCTGAAAGGCGGATCCCTGCCGACGATCAATGCCCTGGTGGATTTGTGCAACGCTGTTTCCATTGAGGAGATTATTTCCCTGGGCGGTCATGATCTGGCAGATATTCATGAAGACCTGGAGGTGCGCTTCAGTGTGGAGGACGACCGCTTCCTGCCTTTCGGTGAAACGGAGTATGAACCGGTGGAACCGGGAGAACTGGTTTTCACCAGCGGGAACGTGGTGCAGACACGGAAATGGGTGTGGCGGCAAAGTGAACTTGGCAAGGTGACGCCGGACAGTTCGCACATTATTTTCCAGCTGGTGGGTTTTGGCGATGACCCGTCGTTCAGCAATGCGATGAACGCCATCGAAGAACTGGCCCGGCATCGGTTCGGCGGCTCCACACAGCGCTTTGTGGTGGACAGGGATCATCGCAGCATTGCCTTTTAACAACAAAACAGAAAGGGTGGTACAAATGGCATTTGCATTGTCCAAGATGGAACTGAAAAGCACGGCTTTTGAACCGGGAGGAAGGATTCCCCAGAAACACACCGGGGAAGGGGAGGATGTTTCGCCCGCACTGGAGTGGTCCACCGTTCCGGACGGCACGAAATCGTTCGCCATTGT
Source organism: Bacillota bacterium (assembly GCA_033549305.1). GTDB lineage: Bacteria > Bacillota > Clostridia > Peptostreptococcales > Tindalliaceae > Anoxynatronum. The sequence continues at coordinate 7,421 of JAWSUV010000063.1, forward strand.
CTGTCATGACCCGGATGCGCCCAAAATCGAATCAGGCACCTACGGATTTGTTCACTGGGTACTCTACAACATACCCGCCTCAGTGACCAGTCTTCCCGAAGGCGTCGATAACTACACCATCGGGGTTCATGACGGCGGCGGAGACGGCTACATGGGCCCGATGCCCCCTAAAAAGCATGGACCTCACACCTATTACTTCATGGTCTTTGCGCTGGACGAAGATCTGATGCTGCCGGCCGGCCTGACTCTCTGGCAGCTGCTGGAAAAAATTGAGCCTCATGTGCTGGGGATGAACCGGCTTACGGGTACTTATGAACGATTCTAATTTCAGCGTTTTAGGCTGAGGGGCTGATCTGCCGGAGAACATCCGGCACCTGCACCACTAAAGCTGGTCTGTTTCCCAGCAAGGATTCAGGGCAGCTTTTTCCATGCGGTGTTCATAATTGCTTGAATTCAATTACTTCCGAGAGAGATTGATCCTTTGTTGTGTTCATCAAAGTCCCCTTCCACCTGGAGTTTTTGTCTTGGGTTGGATGGAAATGCTGCACTGTTTGCTTGGTTGATAACTGGTATTGACCGCTAAAACTCACACCTGTCTGAAAAGCCGGCCGGCGGCACTCCCAGGGAGTTCAGCATTCGGGCCCAGTAGTTTACCTGTGCGGCGGTGCTGGATAAGATGACGATTTCACGTTCTGTAAACTCGGTCGTCAGTTTTCCGATGAAAGCTTCGGGGAAATCAACCGGTGTTTGTGAAATCAGCCGTGCGTATTGAACGGCCAGTCTTTCTTTTACCGAAAAGCTTTGAATCACATCCATTTCCAGCTTTCCGGCCAGTCCCTGCATTTCTTCCTCCGTAATCCCGGCTTTTTCATATTCGAAGGAATTCATGTCGATGCAAAAAGGGCAGGAGACGCTCATGGACGCCTGGATTCTGACAAGCTTCAGCATACGTTCATTCAAGTCTTTCCGGCCATGCGCCACCAGCGACTCCATCACGGCAGAGCCGATGGCTGCCTTTGGGTACCAGGCCAAGAGTCTGGGCGGCAGCAAGTCTTTTTGAGTCACTTTATTTGAAATAAAAATGCCGAACCTTAAATAAAACGGGATATGATCAGGGGGCTTAATATAGGGTTTTTGTACGATAAAATCCCTCCTTAGCTTCATCAAATCAACTATTTCCCGACAAAATGTTACCACAATCACTCTCTATCCCCGATAAACAAAATCTGCTTCCCTTTAACATATGACTCTTCAAGGAAGATGTCAACCGGAACGAAAAACCACCAGCCAGGGATCGTTCCCCCGGTTGGCGGTTGGATGTGTTTTACTTTAACCGAAAAGTGACATACCCTTTGAAGTCGATGGCGTCCTGGATAGGTTATACTTAGTTGGACAGAAACGTTAAGGTCCTGCACCCTAATAAGCAAGGAGATGAAAACATGACCCTGTCAACAAACACGACCGATTCCCTCACCATTCTCTGGACAACAGGCGACCGGGAAGTCGCCCTTAAAATGTTGTTTATGTACGCGATTAACGGAAAATCTAAAGGCTGGTGGCAGCATATGCGCATCATCATCTGGGGACCTTCCGCCAAATTGCTGAGTGAAGATGACGATCTGCAGCTTCATGTCCGGAAAGCCGTGGATCTTGGCATTCAGATGGATGCCTGCAAAGCCTGCGCCGATCTGTACGGCGTTTCGGAAAAACTGGAGGAGCTGGGTGTGACCGTGTCTTATATGGGCCAACCGCTGACTGCTCTGATCAGGGAGGGGGGGCATCTCCTCACATTGTAATGGGCTTAACAAACGAACGAGTTCTTTCGAAACATGCTGCCCAGATGTTTAAAAAAAGGGCTGTACGGTTATGTAATTAATAGAGACCTTTTTTTGATGTCTCGATAAGGATGATACCGTCATGGATAATGAGTTGAATCACAGGGAGGTGAGTGATCCGCCTAACAACAAAAGAGGATAGCAAAAGCAGTGCCGAAAGATGATGATCGACACTGCCCGTTCGGTTGTTGATTTAGGAGGTATAAAAATGAGAAAACCCGCGATTTTTGTAACACTTATGCTTGTCGTCGTGATGATGTTCACCGTGTTAACCGGATGTGAGCGGCCAGATTCCATCCCGGACCCGGCTGAAGAGATTCAGGTTGAAGAATCTGCAGGTGAGTAACTACCAGAGTCTTTCATCTAAAAAACCGGGCAGCTTCCCACAAGGAAGCTGCTCTTTTTCGTGTGATTTGACCATTTATTCATCCAACGCTTCCCGCAGGCTTCGGATAAAAGCCAGAGCAGGTGCGGTGTTTTTTCCAGAGGCCATTCCATTTTCAAGCTTTTCAACCAGGGCACTGCCGACAATGAAGCCGTCAGCCAGGTGTCGGATATCCCGGACCATTTCCGGTGACGAGATTCCGAATCCCAGGGCGGTGGGACAGGTGGCATGCTGCTTCACTGTGTTCATAAAGGGCTCCAGATCTGCCGCAAGATCTGACAGGTGCTTTCGGACGCCGGTGACTCCCAGGGCGGCGATGCAGTACAGGAACCCTTCGGCATCCCGGGCGATATGTTGAATCCGCTGGTGGGAGGTAGGCGCCACCAGCCTGATTTCCGTGAGGGGCAGGGGCGGCAGGGGTTTTCCCCCGTAAAACCGGGCTTCCCGGGGAAGGTCCGGAATGACAATGCCGTCCAGTCCGGCTTCTGCAGCTTCGCGGCCAAAGGCTTCCCACCCATACTGGAGCAGGGTGTTCACATACACCAGCCCCACCAGGGGCAGCTGGGTGTCCTCTCTGGCCCGTCGGATCACGCCAAAATAGGCTGTTGGAGTCATACCTGCCTTTAGAGCCCGCTGTGCCGCGCGCTGAAGAACAGGCCCATCGGCCAGAGGATCGGAATAGGGCATTCCCAGTTCAATGATGTCGGCTCCGGCCTCTTCCAGACCCGCAATCATCGCCAAAGTGGTGTCCACATCCGGATCACCGGCGGTGATAAAGGGAATCAGCGCTTTACGGCCCTGTTGCTTAAGGGATGAAAAGCATCGGGAAATTTGGCTGACGGTAGCGTCTTTCGGTGGGTTTTGACTGAAGGCTTTCGCTGCTTCCATGAGAGATGTCTCCTTTCACATTGTTCATAATGGTGTCCATATCTTTGTCTCCCCGGCCGGAGAGGTTGATCACCATCAGGGTATCCGGCGGCAGGGCGGGAGCCAGTTTGGCTGCATAGGCCAGGGCATGGGCACTTTCCAGGGCGGGAATGATGCCTTCTTTTTCCGAGAGCAGCCGAAAGGCGTCCACAGCTTCATCGTCGGTAACGGCTTCATAGCTGACCCGGCCGGTTTTTGCCAGATAGGCGTGCTCCGGACCGATGCCAGGGTAATCCAGCCCTGCTGAAATAGAATGAACAGGAAGGATCCCGCCGGCTTCATCCTGCATGAGGGAGGTCATCATGCCATGGATCACCCCTACGCTGCCGCCGTTGATGGCAGCGGCATGATGGGGTGTTGAAAGACCCAGGCCGGCGGCTTCCACTCCAATCAGCCGCACGGAGGTATCTTTGAGGAATGGGTGGAAAATGCCCATGGCATTGCTGCCGCCTCCCACACAGGCAATCACCACATCCGGCAGCCGGGTTTCCCGGCGCAGCATCTGGGCCCGGGTTTCCTGCCCGATGACTTTCTGGAATTCCCGTACCAGGGAAGGATAAGGGTGAGGCCCTACCACAGAGCCGATGATGTAAAAGGTGTCTTCCACCCTGGCCACCCAGGATCGGATGGCTTCACTGGTAGCATCCTTCAGTGTGCCGGTGCCGGAAGTGACACTGGTGACCGTAGCGCCCAGGAGTTTCATTTTGGAAACATTCACCGCCTGACGCCGGATGTCTTCTTCGCCCATAAACACCTGACAGGTGAGGTCCATTTTTGCGCAGATGGTAGCCGTGGCCACCCCATGCTGTCCGGCGCCGGTTTCGGCGATGATGTGCTTCTTCCCCATACGCCGGGCCAGCAGGGCCTGTCCGATGACGTTGTTTATTTTATGGGAGCCGGTGTGGTTCAAATCTTCCCGTTTCAGGAATATTCGGGCGCCTCCCAAATGACTGGCGAGATTCTCCGCCTCGTATAGGGGGGTTTCCCGGCCGGCATAATGGGTGAGCAGGTATCGGTATTCTTCCAGAAAGGAAGGATCCGCCAAGGCTTCGAGTGCGGCATCTTCCAGTTCCTGGAGCGCGTTCATCAGCGTTTCCGGGACATACCGGCCGCCGAATTCACCGAAGTATTCGCTGATGACGGGATGTTGGTCTTTGTCGGTTTCAGAATGGGCTGGTTCATTAGGTGAAACGTTTTTTCGTGCCAGATTAATCGACATGATAATTCCTCACTTTCTGAATAAATTCCCGGATCAGGAGCGGATCTTTTATGCCGCTTGTTTCGACGCCGCTGCTCACATCCACCACTGCCGGGGTCACCTGTTCCAGGGCCTTTTGAATGTTGCCGGGATGCAGCCCGCCGGCCAGGATCAGCGGCTGGAAGATGGCGGAAAACCCGGGATCGCTGGTCAGCCAGTGCCAGGGAAAAACAGTGCCTGTGCCGCCGGTGCCGCCGGTGCCGGCAGTATCCACCAGGTAGCCGTCCACCTCATATTCCTGGAGGCGGTACAGGTTTTCACGCGTACTCAGTGGAAAGGCTTTCCAGACCCGGTATCCTTCCCGGCGCAGCCGGTCGCAGAGAGAGGGCGGTTCCTGGCCGTGAAGCTGCAGGATATCCAGGTGCGCCCGGGAAGCCAGATCCTTCAGTTTATCTTCTCCTTCATTCATAAACACACCCACTTTCCGGATGGCGGAGGGGAGCTCCCGGCCGAGAGCGGCGGCGATTTCCGGCGTGACCCGGCGTTTGCTGGGGGCAAAGACAAATCCCACGTATTCCGGCTTCTCCTGGAGCAGCACCGGCAGCGTTTCCATACTGCAGATGCCGCAGATTTTAACAGCCACTGAATGTCCTGTCTTCATGGGTTGATCTCTCCTCTCAGCTCCTGTAGAACAGCGCCTGGATCCGATGCGGTCACCAGGCTTTCTCCCACCAGGATTCCCTTCACCCCGATTTCCTGCAGTTTTTCCACCTGAGCCCGGGTTCGGATCCCGCTTTCACTGATCACCGCCAGTTCTGCCGGCACCTGGGGGGCCAGGTGAAAGGTGGTTTCCAGCGAAACCTGAAAGGTTTTCAGGTTCCGGTTGTTGATGCCGATATAATCCCTCCCGGGATCCAGGGGCAGTGCCAGCACACGGTGGAGCTCTTCCTGGTCATGTATTTCCAGAAGGCACTGTAAATGAAGGTCGGCAGCGTTACGGTGCAGGCGGGCCAGTTCCCTGTCTGGCATGGCGGCGGCGATGAGCAGCAGAATGTCTGCCTGGAGTGCTGCGGTCTCCGCCACCTGATAGGCGGTGAGGATAAAGTCTTTTCTCAGCACCGGACAGGTGACGGCACATCGGACTGCGATCAGATCGTCAGCACTTCCGCCAAACCCGGTGGGTTCGGTGAGAACGGAAACAGCGGCGGCACCTGCTGTCTGATAGCGATGGGCTAATCGGGCCGGATTCAGGTCTGGAGCCAGTGATCCTTTGGAAGGCGATGACCGTTTAATCTCCGCGATGACTGCTATTCCGGAGTGCTGGTTCATGACTTCCGCCAGGGCAGGCCGGCCGCTTTCCGGGGAATTCCGATGGATTTTTTCCATCAGCTGGTCCAACGGGATCCGGTCCTGCTGTTCCGCTACACGGTGTCGGGTGCTTTCCAGCAGGCGGGTCAACATGTCATGATCTTTTCTGCCGCCGGCTGCTCCGCTGCTGTGCCTGAAGCAAGCTGACGCAGTTTTTCCAGTGTCCGACCGTCACGTATGGCCCGCTGGGCTTTTTCAACACCGTCTTTCAGAGAAGCGGCTCTTCCCGCCACATAGATGACTGCGCCGGCATTGAGGGCGATCAGGTCCTGGGCAGCGGGCCGTTCCCCCCGGAAAGCTTCCAGGATGATCCGGGCGTTATGGCCGGCATCGCCCCCGGCAATGTCAGCTGCCTGGCTCCGCTTCAGTCCCGTATCTTCCGGGCTCAGGGTGTATCCGAGGATGGTTCCGTTTTTCAGTTCACAGATGTGGCTGATACCTGTAGTGGTAAGTTCGTCAGTGCCGTCCTCCCCGCAAACCACCAGGGCCCGGTGCAGGCCCAGGGCCCGGAGAGCCTCTGCCATGGGTTGCAGTAATTTTTTGGAGAAGACCCCCACTACCTGGCGGTCCGGTGCCCCGGGATTTGCCAGGGGGCCCAGCACATTGAAGATGGTGCGAAATCCGAGCTCTTTCCGGACAGGGGCGGCGTGCTTCATGCTCTGGTGATAGTCCGGCGCAAAAAGGAAAGCCATCCCCAGCCGGTTTAAAGCCCGGGCGGCGTCCTCGGGCTGCTGGTGAATATTGATACCCAAAGCTTCCAGCACGTCGGCACTGCCGCAGCGGCTGGAAACGGAACGGTTGCCGTGTTTCAGAATCCGGACGCCGGCAGCGGCGGCAGTAATGGCGGCCGCGGTGGACACGTTGAAGGTGGTGCCTCCGTCGCCGCCGGTGCCACAGGTGTCGACACAGCTGCCGCAGGAAGCGGGCAGAC